>CAUZRH010000060.1:0-8082 GCA_963582115.1 Dehalococcoidia bacterium | reverse complement strand
ACATGCACGAGTACATCCTGATTTTCCAGAAGCCGCATCCGAAGACAGGGTTCGGCAGGCGAGCGCCTGAGGGCGGCGAGAACACTATCGTCAAAGAGGATTTTCTCGAGTCGACAAAGTCGGTCTGGCACTTCAGCCCTCAGTCAGCCAAGCGAGCCAGCCACCCTGCGCCGTTTCCGGTTGAGTTGCCGCGCAGGTTGATCCAGCTTTACACCTACACCAACGATGTCGTGCTTGATCCTTTCGTCGGCACCGGTGCCACGGCGATGGCTGCTGCGGTCGCGGGTCGCCGGTACGTCGGATACGACACATCTGCGGAATATTGCGCCATAGCCGAAGAACGTATCTCCAAAGCGGTGTCGGAAGCCTGATTCGGCTGCCAATCCCCTAGGTTCAAAGCGACGGGAAATACCCGTAACCGTGTAAAGACGCGTCGCGTTTAACTATGGGGGAACGGCTGGGAAAGCCTAGCCTCCGTATCTGCCCTGTTCCCCCAGGGTTGCTTCTGGCGCCCCTGCCCACCCCCCCCACTTATGTGGACTGCAGGGGCGCTTTTTTTTGCCATTTTTCGAGGGTGCTCGACAAAAGCTCTAGTCGCATGTCGGCCCGGGCCATCGCCCCCCCGATGTGTAGTCGAGAAATATGGACGCCATGCGCCGCTACAAAGGGACGTCCTCGTGTGGCCCGGCTCACGCCGGCCACACAGAAGCATCCGCTACTACTCTCTACTCGGTCTTTACCCGATTGCTGTTACCCCCCAAACCTTATGGCCGGTAACAACACGCTAAATACGGCGTTACCCAGTGATTCCACGGTGTTGTAAGTCGGACAATATGCGTACTGGCACGTGCAAATCCCACGGTTGAGCCTGGAAGAGTGGTAGAGGGAGCCTTTTCATCGAACACGCAAGCTCGGCAAAGGGCGGTACAAACGACGCAAACTCGTTTCCCAAGAAACTGATGAAGTCGATGGTCGACCTGGTAAGCGCCGTCGAACAGAATGGGGCCGCCTCACCTAGCACAGAAGAGGTGGCAAGCAGGTTGGGACAGGCCGAAGATACGATCAGGCGCGCAAGTGCAATGCTTGAGTATCACGGTTATTTGAGAATGTCCCGGACCGGGAGCGATCTTCGCGCTCAGAGTTTCGCGCTAACTACGCCGGGCCGATCGCCGATGCAAGATGACGAAGCTGCGTCTCGGGATCGGGTCGTCACCGCCCTCCTCCGGGCCACGTCCAGGTACTTCAAATCAGAACTCAACATTGGCGTCACACTTTCAGGCGGTGAGACGCTCGACATTCAGGAAATGACGGAAGAGTTTTCTGTTTTTATCCGGGTATCGGGACAGCTTGATGGCAGTATCTGCTTTGGTCTAAACCGCATCGCCGCAAGTGCTGTAATCTATGCCATAGCTGGGCAGCACATCGGGGGGATCGACGATCATTCCGTGCAATTTTTAAACTCCATGGCGAACCGGATCATCGCATCGACCTGCGCCGAACTCGCCATCTTAAACTGCTCGTTAGAGATGCTCCCGGCATCCACCGTTCGGTCGTCCGGTATGCGAATCACCACACTCGGAACTTCCGAGGTAATCGCCACACTTTCCAGCGGACACGGCCCCGTCGTCGCCCACGTCGTCCTTAGAAATCCAGAGGTCGAAAAAGCCCTCGCCGCCTGATCACTCATCACCTTGACTCGGGGGACACACGCACGTTGGAGAGACGATGGGGTCACGGTAATCGGGTCGCTCATTCCCGGGTCATCATTCCACTTGCCTCACCATGAGCAGACCGGCGCATCCCATGGACATTGACGCGAACGTAATCCGTTGGCAGCAAATATCCCAGCGAATCCTTGGCTAACCATGGAGGACAAATTGATCGGCGACGAAGGGTTTTCTTCGGACCGTAAGGTCCCTATGGTCCGAATTCCCGATGAACTCTTGAGGTCCATCCTTGGGTTGCTTGAGGCCTACGAGGACCGAAACAACCCGTCTCCCACCTCTGAAGACATCGCCTTAAGGCTGGGCGAATCCGTCGAGGTAGTCACACGCGCATGTCGCAAGCTTGAGATAAGCGGAGTTGTGGTGAAACTGGTGCAAACCTACGAGGATTGCAGCAATCCAGCGCCCACGGCCAGAGACATGGCCGCAGGGTTGGACCTGGACCTGCGCGGTCAAATGGGCCTGTTCTGCGCTTGAGGCTGATGGCCGTGTCCGTGCAACTCACACCTCACAACGCAGCGCCCCCGGCTACGCTATTTCAGATGATGACGCTGTCAAGGTCGCCTTCGAGCGGACGACTGAACCAGAGGTAAACCGAAACAAACTCATATTTGCGTTCCTGGGGTCAACAGCCCGCGTCTTCAAGTCTGACCTCGGCATCGACGTCCGGCTGAATGGAGCCGTTGTCAGGCCTGGATCAGGCCACAACCAAAGAGGTCTCGGTATTCATGCGCGTTTCCGGAGAGTTCAACGGCAGCGTGTACTACGGGCTGGACCGGGCGGTAGCGATTGAGGTCGTTACCATCCGCCAAACGCCGACCAGCTTCGGGCATGAGCTCCGAATCTTTGCGAATATTGAACGAACTTGTCGGACAGATAGGTGGTTAGGTTCAACGAGAGTTTGCATCGGCGGGCTATCGCGTCGATATCTCACCGGCGCCTACCATTCAACTCAACCGGCAGGGATACGGATCACGACGAACGGGACGCCGCAGGTGGCCACAACTCTCAAGAGTCCGATGGGTCCGATTGCAGCCCATGTGAGTTTGTTCACATCGAACGTCGAATCTACTCTGGCCGCCTGAACCGTTAGCTTGCATCTTTGGACTTTTTGTTTTGGGGGGGGGCTACGACCTTCCCGGCCCCAGCGAGAGTATTCGCTGAAGTCGGGCTAGACGTGCCAGACGATTACTCTTTGGGGCGCGCGCTGTAGTCACCATAAGGCGTGTCACGCCATGCCACGGCCGCCTTGAAGCCGTCCTCTTTCATGATGTCTTGCCACGTGTAGGAGTGCTCAGTGAACTGGCCGGCGGCGTCCATGTCCGTGCTTGATCGGACGGACGAGTAGATGCCCATGTTCTCGTAGAAGCGGTTCATGTTTAACTTGAGTATCGCCAGGTTGTCCGCAGTCATGTTTGCGATCCGATCCGCCAAGGCTATGGTCCTGTCTTCCAGCTCATCCTCCGGCCAGGCGTAGTTGATCATGCCCATCTCTTCGGCCTCGGTGCCCGTCACCGGATCGCCCGTGAGATACAGCTCCTTGGCTTTGCGCATGCCTATGACGAGAGGCCATATCACGCCGGTACGGCTGGTTCCCATGCCACGAAGGCCCGGGTGCCCCAGTTGTGCGTCTTCGGTCGCTACGACAAGGTCCGCCATCATCGCCAGTTCACATCCTCCGGCGATAGCGAAGCCGTGGACCTGGGCGATGGTCACCTTTGCCATGTTCCAGAAGTACATATGAATATCGGTGATCTGTTGCATGGACGTACGAACGCCCATCAGCATTCGGCGGTTCTTACTGTCGAACTGCTTGTGGCTGCGGATCTGTCCGTCTGCGCCTTCGCCCCTGGGCGTGGTTATATCATATCCGGCGCAGAACGCCCGGCCTGAACCTCTGACGATGATGGCCCGAACGCTGTCGTCCGCTTCCAGTTCATGTAGTACGTCCCAGAATTCGTACAAAAGTTCCTGTGACAGGGCGTTGAGCTTGTCCGGTCGATTGAGCGTAATTCGGGCAACACGCCCGTCAGTCCCGACACGGTCGATCAAAAGGTTCTCGTACCTGTCCGATCCCTCGTAAACCTCTGGCATCGTTTTCCTCCATAGAGCCGACATCTGGCATAGAGCTGGTTGCTGGGCCACCGCATCCCGATGGCATCATTCGCAGTTGCTGCTGGATTCTAAATCGCCGAAGCCGTCCCCGTACCGCGTCGAAAGACGAGACGGCGGCGACTACCGGCAAAGACTTCACGGATTCCTCACGTGGGCCTGGGTGACGTGTGCGAGGCTCGCAAAAAATCGGCTGCCCGTCTGAACCTGTACGCCATAGCCCAACTAGGAGGACACCCTTGGACATCGGCTTGATGTTTCTATTCAGCGATTTTTCAAAACTCTCCCAGAAGCAGACCTTTTCAAAGGTACTGGAAGAGATCGACTACGCGGAAGAACTTGGTTTTGACTCCGTCTGACTTCCCGAGCATCACTTTGCGACGCCCGGACTCCTTGGGAATCCTCTGATGCTCGAGTCAGCGGACCGAGCGCATCAAGTACGGCATCGCCGCTGCCGTACTTCCGTTCCATCACCCGTTGCGGATCGCCGAAGACGCCGCTCTTGTAGACGCCCTGAGCAACGGTCGATTGGTGCTCGGCGTTGGTAGAGTCTGGCAGGTTCCAGAGTTCGAAACGTTCCAGATCAATCAGACGCAGTCTCGTGAGATGTACACCGAAGCCATAGAAGTCATCCACCGAGCCTGGACGGAGGACACCTTCTCCCACGAAGAAAAGTTCTGGCAGTTCAAAGACGTCTCTATATTTCAGAAGCCAACACCTCCAATCTTCTGGACGAGGGCAAGCAGCTTTCAGATTATGAGATACCCGTCATGGCGAAGGTCTACGTGGCAGCGACCGACGAGGAGGCTGAGCGAGACGCAGCGCCCAACGCGCAGTGGTTCTACAAACAACGCACTCTCGGCGTTCCTGCCCGGCGCTCCGGGCCGCACGAAGCCGGATAGCGGGTACGAGGAGTACCCGGCGGACCCCGGAGCCGTGGCACAAGCTGCGGCAGACGATCTCTGGAAGTGGGGAACGGCCTACGGCTCCCCTCAGACGGTCATCAAGAAGTTACGTGACTACCGGGCGAGGACCTTCACCAACCACTGGATGACCTGGATGCGCATCGGCGAGCTTCCCCACGACAAGGTTATGAAGTCGATGGAGTTGTTCGCTAAAGAGGTGATGCCGGTGCTCAGGGAAGACGCAGAAGCCGAGGCCGAGGTCAGCGCCGATTAGACGATACGTCCATTGCCGGTGGCGATAGCGCTACCGGCAATCCCGTTCTCAAAGCCGTCGCCGACGATCTGGGAGTCGATCCGCGTTATCGTCGCGTTATCCACAGCGATAAGGGACGATCTCGTATTTGCCCCCCGGGCGCATCGGTGCGAACCGTAATAACGACTCCCGCGTGTGTTCGCTATGCGTTAGCCTCGCTTTCTCGGCCGATCGACTCGGCGAGTACATCTTTGATATAGCGCAATTAGGAGGATTAAATGCCCGGACAGGTCGATGGACGAGTTGCACTGGTTACCGGCGGCGGATCCGGGATTGGACGCTCCACGGCGATTCGTTTCGCGGCCGAAGGGGCACGAGTCGTTGTTGCGGATATCGTCCTTAAGGCGGGTGAAGAGACGGCCAGGATGATCCGGGATGGCGGCGGTGCGGCACAGTTCACTCACGTCGATGTGACGGACGAGGAGTCCGTGCAGTCCATGGTCGACTTCACGGTCAACAAGTACGGTCGCTTGGACTGCGCACACAACAACGCTGGGATTCTTGGCCCGGTTGCCGAGTTCGCCGAGTACCGACGCGAGGATTACGACCGGGTGATCTCAGTCAATGTGACGGGTGTGTGGCTGTGCATGCAGGCGGAGATACGCCAGATGCTGACGCAGGACCCGCCAGAGGGCGGCCACTCGATCGTGAACACGGCGTCTGTGGCCGGGCTGGTCGGGAGTCCGACGATTCCGGCGTACTCGGTAAGCAAACATGCCGTGGTGGGTATGGCAAACTCGGCCGCCCGTGGTTACGGGACTCGCGGTATTCGCGTGAACTCCGTCTGCCCGGCAATAGTCGAGACCCCTCTGGCTGCACCGCTGTTTGAGCACGCCGAGTCTGAGGAACGAATGCGTCTCCGCCAGGCTGTTGGCCGATTCGGGAAAGTGGATGAAATTGCGGCTTCGGTGGTATGGCTTTCCTCCGCTGACGCTTCGTTTGTGACTGGGACGCCGATGCGGGTAGACGGCGGAGCGCTGGCTTAGGGGTTGACTCCTCACCCCAACCCTCTCCCGCGTCGGGAAGAGGGGCTCGTTGTTACGCGACATCCTCGTAGGGGCGGGCTTGCTCCGCCCGTTTCATCTGAGCTTTAAGAATGAGCAGCCACCGTCGACTGTCATCCTGAACTTGATTCAGGATCCGGTCATCGCACTCAATCGTTCCGATACGTCAGACGCGGCGATTTACGGTCTGGGTGATCGGCGACGGGCGACTATGACGTAGAAACAGATCCTGAATCGAGTTCAGGGGGACGGGTGGAGGTTCTGGTTCAGTTCGCCCTGTGTCGCAAGTCTATGTGCCTGAGCCCTGAGTGGGATGGATCCTGCGATGGCGCGCATGCAATTGACTCGTGACGGCGCTTTCCAACCCCGTCGCTGAAGTGACCGCCCTTCGAGAGCCTAATGGTGGGATTAGAGCCTCTGGGGTAAGGTTTCGTTTTAGCCCATATTGGGTGTTCGCCCATCGCCGATCATTCGACCGCAACAGACATATCATCCAGACGAAGCCAGACCTTAGCCCCCGCTTAGTACTTTGTGCGCCAGAATACGGCTACGGTCTGTATCGGTGAAGTATGGCTCCATCTTGGCGACAAACTGCACCATCGTGTCGACCAGTGCGCCGCTGTTGTCGATCGAGATCTTGTTGCCCTGCAGAGACCAATCAACCAGATCTTCGAAGCGCTTCTTGTCCTCGTCGTCCGACTAAACGATACCGTTCTCGTGCGGATCATCCTTCATTCGCTGCTTGATTACGTCCGTGTCGGCGGTGATGTGAACTACCACGGTGTCGTTGGTGAAGTGGATGATCGTTTTCTCCACCTGGTGCATCACGAGTTCACGGTCGAAGTTGTAGCGCTTTTCCCCGTACCCGAAGTACAGCGGGGCGTAGACCGCATCATCGATGTGTCCTCCGACGACCATGCCGTCGCCGCCGTTATAGGTGCTCACCTGCGTGTGGTAGTAGAGGCTGTGACGCTGGTGCATTTCCTTGAACTTTGGAGTTGCCGCCAGCAACCACGCCTGCTCCTCCGACGAGGTGTTATCGGGATGTCCGGAGGTGTGCGGGATCTTCCAGTGTTCGTGGATAAGGGAGAAGCGGGCACCAATGTTTTCCGACATCCAGTCGTCGATGGCGTGGGCGACGGTGGTCGTTCCGGCGTATTCGCACCCCGCGAGTAATAGGCGCATGAGTTCTCCCCTAGGCTCTGTAGGGCACTAATTTACTTCCGGTAGAGCCTTCTTCTAAGCTCCGCCGAACTTCTCTTTGACACGTGGGCGGATCACTTTGCCGAGAGCGTTTCTAGGCAGTTCGTCCGTGAAATGGACCTTGTCAGGTTTTTTGTAGCTGGCAAGGGCCTGACGGGCGTGTTCGATAATTTCGTCTTCCGTGACGGAAGAACCTTTTTCGACCACCACAACGGCGTGAACCAGCTCCCCCCACGTGGTGTCAGGGACGCCGATTACGGACGCCTCTCGCACGGCTTCATGTCGCTCAAGCGTCTCTTCGACCTCTTCGGGTGAGATCATCTCTCCGCCACGCTTGATGATTTCCCGGGCACGGCCCGTCAGGAAGATGTAACCATCCTCATCCCGGTAGCCAAGGTCGCCGGTATAGAGCCATCCGTCGGCGTTGATCGCGCTGTTTGCATCGTCGCCCCAGTAACCCTTCATCAGGCGTTTGCCGCGGGCAACGATCTCGCCGGGTACGTTGACCGGAAGTTCTTCCCCGGCCGCGTTCATGATCTGGACATCAACTCCATCCATGGGAACTCCGATGGACCGCAGACGTTTGCGCTTCTTTGCGACCTCTTCCGGAGTGCCAGTGAGGACGTGGTCCTCTGGCGGAAGCATGGTGATCGTTGCGGCCGTCTCCGTCTGTCCGAACGCGTTTATGAACTGAACATCTGGAAAGCGCTCGATCGCCTCCAGAATCACGGACTCAGGCATCGCTGCCGCTCCGTACGTGATCACGTCGAGGCTTGAAAGATCGAAGTCTGAGAACTTCGGATGGTCCATCAGGGTTTTGA
>CAUZRH010000059.1:0-8124 GCA_963582115.1 Dehalococcoidia bacterium | reverse complement strand
GACCTCGTCACGTGTGCGGCTGGCGATCTTTTCGATGCTCGGGCCGGGGGGCCTTAGCGGATTGAGTGTGCTTGATCTTTATGCCGGAACGGGTGCGATGGGGTTGGAGGCGCTCAGCAGGGGCGCATACTCGGCGATGTTCGTGGAACTAAACGAAAGGCGCTGTAGAGACATATCCGAGGCCGCGATCGAGCTTGGCTTTTCCGAGCAATCAACGGTCAGAAAAGGCCGATGTGAACGGGTCAGCACAACGCTGACCGGTAAGTTCGACATCGTGTTCATCGACCCGCCATATGCGGACGATCCATTTGCAGAGGTGATGCGCAACCTGGATGAGGCAGATGTCCTCAACCTGAAAGCCACCATCTTTGCGGAACACTCAATCAAAACGGAACTTGAAGACCGTTACGGCCGACTTGAGAAAACAGACAGCCGACGTTACGGCGATACAGCGATTTCAACGTACCGCCTGTTAGAGAACCAGTAGCGGTCACGACTACGGCGATCCGATCACACGAGTATTTGCCCGTTCACACGAGTAAATGCGAGTAACTGCCCGTAAATAAAGGAATCAGGAACATAACGAACAATCGGGTTAAAGCACTCTACGCCGGAACATTTGATCCGGTTACCGACGGCCATCTGGACATTGTCCGTCGGTCCGTTGAGTTATTTGACGAAATAGTTGTGGGTGTCTATGACCTGCCGCAAAAGTCGTTGATGTTCAACACCAAGGAACGACTGGACATGTTCCAACGTGCGCTGGAAGACATTCCTCAAGTAGTGATCACTGCTTACTCCGGCCTAACGGTGAGATATGCATCAGAGATCGGCGCTCTCGTCCTCGTAAGAGGTCTCCGAATTGGCGCCGATTACGAATACGAACGTGAAATGGCGCTGATGAACAGGGCGATGCAGCCAAATGTTGAGACGGTTTGCTTGATGAGCAGCCTTGAGCAACAGTTCATCAGTTCCAGCCGAATTAAAGAGATAGCAAAACTAGGAGCGGAGATAGATTCCTTCGTTCCTGCCCATGTGTCGGCGGCGGTGGCCGCCCGCATAGGCAACCAGTAGGAATTAACACAGCAGGGCCGGTGAACGGCCACAAGAACCGGTAGCGCACCCATGCGCCGCCGGCAGGGCAAAACAGGGGGCACTAATGTCTTTGGAACAACACTTGGAAGCACTTGAGTCACTCGTAGCAGGCGGCCGCGTACCGGCCACCTCACGGACCTTGATCAATCTCGACAAGTTCAACACGGCTATCGAGCAGCTTCGCTCCGAGTTGCCCGACGAGATGGACGAGGCACAGGCGATCATTCGCCAGAAGGAAAGCGTGATCAAGACGGCCGAAATCGAGGCCCGAAGAATCCGCGCTTACGCAGACGAAGAGGCCACCAACATTCGGCAGACTGCGGAAGAGAAGGCGACTATGGCGCTGGACACCGCATCCGAAAAGGCCTCACGGATGGTTCAGCTGACAGAAGTCACCGCAGAAGCATCACGGGTGGCCGCACAGATCATCTCAGGGGCCAAAGAGAGTGCTGCCGGGATCATCGAGAACGCCGAATCGACCGCAGCTCAGAGGACTGAAGAGTCTGAAAGCCGGATCGGCATGATGATGAACGATGCAGAAGCGGATGCTGGCAGCAGGCGTGATGGCGCAGATAAGTACGCCAGTGAAGTGCTATTCAACCTGGAAGAGCACGTCTCAGGCGTCCTGGGCAAGGTACGCGCCGGGCTGGACCTGCTTGAGTCCACAACTCCGGCAGAGACCACCGCAGTCCACTAGAGCTTCGCTTCCGGCTACGCTAGAAATTCTTACCAATGCAGGTGACCTGCTCTCCGAAATCGTGGACGGATTCAGACCGATATCAGGTGCCAAATCTCAGGCATTGATCACCTCTAGCCCACGACATTCTGTCGTTCTTCGTGCCGACCGTGACAGGCTGACGCAAGTAATGACCAACCTGCTCAGTAACGCCTCAAAGTACTCCGCCAAGGGAGAGTCAATCGGGATAACGGCACGACGGTGGGAGGATCGGGTCTGCTACTCAGTGTCCGACCACGGAATAGGAATATCGAAAAAGGACCGGGACTCTTTGTTCAGCCTGTTCTTCCGTGCCGATAACGAGGAGACACATCGCCAGAGCGATCGTTGATCTTCACGAAGGTAAGATCAAGGCCAGCTCAAATCCTGAAGGCGGAACGACGATCAGTTTCTACATCCCCGGAGCTCGTACCGGCAGCATAGACACCCAGCTTCAAGAACAGTTGATGGCCCGAGTCATCCCATGGTCTCTCATGGATGATCTGCCTCAGCAGGTATCCGGAGAGCAAAACCAAGATGAGGCAGCCAGTTAGGCCGCCTCATCTTGATGATTTGTCAGGTTTCCAAGTTCCCAGGTTGCCAGATTTAGAGCAGTCTATTTAACCGCCCGCACAGAGATGCTTCTTACCGCATCAGCCCATGCGTCTTTACTGTCAGAGGACGTCGGGACGCTTGTGACGACCTCGATGTCGGTAAACCCGGCAGCGGCCATCTGACCCAGGTACACGCCCTGGAGCTGTGCCCCTGCGATGCAGCCGGTCCAGTTGCTTACGTCGACCTGTACGTCTAGCGGCAGCTCTTCCGTCACAACAATGTCGGACACATAGAGCCGACCGCCATCCCTGAGTACGCGATATGCCTCTGCGAACACGGCGTCTTTGTCGGCCGCCAGGTTGATAACGCAGTTGGAGATGATGGCGTCAACAGTGTTGTCCGGCTCCGGCAGGCTTTCGATCTGCGAGAGCTTGAACACAACGTTGTCGGCCTTAAGTGTGGCCGCGTTCTTCTGCGCAAGGTTGATCATAGCCGGCGTCATGTCTATGCCGATGACGTGGCCGGTGGGGCCGACCTGTTTTGCGGCAAGAAAGCAATCAATGCCGCCACCCGAGCCCATGTCGAGCACGGTCTCGCCGGCGTTTAGCTCGCCAATGGCTGTCGGATTTCCGCACCCTGCAGCCGCAGCCGCAGCCGCATCGGTCACCGAGTCAATCTCGTCGGCCGAATACAGGCGCTCTGCGTTAGGCGAGCAGCAGACCTCTGAATCCGAGGACGTCGGTCCGCAACATGCGCCGCCATCGTCCGGGATCGCTTGCAGGCCACGCTCGGCGACCAGCGTGTAGCGCTCCTGGATCTCGCTCCTGAGGTTGACCGGGTTGTCGGAGAGAAGCTCCGGCATCTCCGGGCTGGTTTTCGTGTTGCTGTTGTTCTCGGTCATTTTGTTTCCCTTAAGCCCAGACCTGCATCGCAGACCGACTATTCAGTTTCTCGTCGTTCATGAGCCTGGGCTCAAGAACCTTTGCGTTCGACACACACTGTTGGAGCCACGGCAACATCCTTGCCCATGCCCGGGCGGCAGCGGCATAAGCGGCCTCCCCTTTTGGTGTCAGGCTGCACACCTTGCGATCATGCGTCCCGCTGGAGTCGATGTCGCAGTCGATGTATCCACCTTCGAGAAGTATCTTCAGCGTCGGATAGATCATCGCGTCCGTCGGTTCGGCACCGGGGCAGCACTGGCCTATCGAGCGACGTAGCTCGTAGCCGTGCTGCGGCCGCTCACTGAGCGAGGCGAGCAGAAAAAACCGTGAAACGCTCTTGCGGTTCAGCATGTCCCAGTACTTCTCGTCTGTCAGGTCGCTGCCGGTTCCGGTCTTCCCCGTTGTTTCAGGCGCGGTCGCCATACCAAGGCTCCTTATGTATCTGATCGCTATATATAGGTTACTTAGTTATGAACATCTGTCAAGCGCAAAGATTACGACCCGAAGAACATCCGAACAGGTTCCAACGGTTCACACAGCTATAATCCCGGCACTCCCTGTTCCCACTTGATCGGTCGCCACTACCCGGCAGCCGCCTTCGGTGGAGCCCCTTCGTAACGCTCAAGGACTGCACAATGACTCAGCGCGCTTTTTCAGATAACGACCGCCCACTCCTCCTGGTCATCGACGGCCACGCCATGGTCTACCGGGCGTTTTTCTCGATTCCGGAGCGACTCAGCACGTCGACTGGACAGGACACCCGGGGCGCATACGGCTTCCTGACGACCTTCCTGAAGGTCGTACGCGACCACCACCCAACCCACGCCGCCGTAGCGTTCGACACGAGCGCGCCGACATTCAGGGATGACCGATACCCGGAATACAAGGCCGGTCGTCCGCCGATGCCGGACGAGTTGCGCCAGCAGTTCCCGCTGGTCAAACAGATCCTTGATTCGTTCAAGATCCCTTACTTTGAGAAGGATGGCTGGGAGGCGGACGACCTGATCGGAACGATGAGCCGGCTCGCCACCGAGGCCGATATGGACACGCTGATCGTGACCGGCGACCGGGACGAGTTGCAGCTCGTGTCGGACACGGTGAACGTGCTGATGTACTCCGGGTTCGGCAACACCAAGGTGTACGGAATAGATGAGTTCAAGGAGCGATACGCCGGGCTTATGCCGGACTCTCTTCCGGACGTAAAGGCCCTTCAGGGGGACCCATCTGACAACATCCCGGGCGTCCCCGGCGTCGGCGAGAAGGCCGCATTTGCGGTGCTCAGGGGTCGGGACCGGCTGGAGAAGGTGTACGAGGAGCTGGACGAGATCGAGGCGATGCCGACCGCCGAGTTACGAGGAGCAAAGCGGGTCCGCAGGCTGCTTGAAGAGAACGAGGACGTGGCTTATGAGGGTCGGTGGCTAACGACGATCTCGCAGGAAGCGCCGATGGACTTCAAGATGGAGGACACGCTCTTCTGGAACTATGACCGTGAAGAGGTAGCTACAACGCTTCTAGACCTCGAGTTCCGGGCGGTGTTGAGGCAGGTTCCCAACCCGGCGTTTATTAATCAGGAAGAGTCGGCGCAGGCCAGCGCAGCTAACTCGGTTCCAACTGGAGCCCCGGCTGCCTCTCCATCTAATGGTCAACAGCTAGGGCTGGGGTTTGGCGGGCCGACCGCAACAACGTCTGACGGGGGCACGCCACCTCTAAATACGGGCGATAGGGTGGACACGAACTACAGCACCGTTACGACTACCGCCGATCTAGAAGCCCTAATAAAGGAACTTTCGACCCTGGACGGATTCGCCTTCGATACGGAGACATCGGGCGTAAACCCGATGGAGGCCGATCTGGTTGGCGTTTCATTCTCCAATGCCGAGGGACGAGCGTGGTACGTGCCCGTAGGCCACTTCCCGCCGCCTGAGGTTGACCAGGAAGGTCAAGAAACCCCGTCTCAGGAGCAGATTCCGCTCGCCCAGGCGTTGGACGCCATGCGGCCGATGTTTGCCGACCCGGATATTCCCAAAACGGCACACAACGCCAACTTTGACGTGATGGTCATGAATCATGCCGGGCTTGAGGTGAACGGGGTCAATTTCGACACGATGATCGCGGCCGCGCTTACCGGCAGGCGTCAGATCGGTCTGAAGCAGCTTGCGCTAGATTTCTTCCAGGTCGAGATGACGCCGATCACGGCGCTGATCGGCACAGGTCGTAAGCAGATCACGATGGCCGCCGTCCCGATAGACAAGGCCGCACCGTACGCAGCGGCCGACGCCGATTTCACCTGGCGGCTGAAGCGGGACCTGAGCCCGCGGTTGGACGCAGACGAGGTTCGTCCGGTGTTCGAGGACATCGAGATTCCCCTGCTTCCCGTGATCGTCCGTATGCAGCAAGAAGGCGTGATGGTCGATACCGAGCAGCTTGATCGCTTCTCCGTCGAACTGGGCGTCGAACTAGACCGCCTCAAGGCGGACACGGACAACCTGCTGGGCGGCACCGAGATCAACATGAACTCCAGCCAGCAACTGGCGGCGGTGCTGTTCGATGAGTACGACGTCCCCAAGACCCGACGAAACAAGACGGGTTACTCGATGGACGCAGCGACGCTTGAAGGTCTGTTGGACAAAGAGGACCTGAACCCAAGCGCTTTTGAGTTGATCAAGAATGTTCTCAAGTTCCGGGAGCTTGGCAAGTTGAAGTCGACCTACGTCGATTCGCTGCCACGACTTGTGGTCCAGAGCACAAAACGGGTCCACACGAGCTTCAACCAGGTCGGGTCTGCTACGGGCCGACTTTCTAGCTCAGATCCCAATGTGCAAAACATTCCCGTTCGCACAGATCTTGGCAAGCGTGTGAGGCAGGCCTTCAAGGCGGACGGCGAGAACGGCTGGACGCTGCTCGCCGCCGACTACTCGCAGATCGAGCTACGCATCCTGGCCCACCTATCGCAGGAGCCGGGGCTGCTGGCGGCGTTCCGCGCCGGCGAGGACATCCACACGGCGACGGCAACGGCGATGTACGGCGCCGACTCGGACGATCCTACCGGGAATCGACGTATCGCCAAGATCCTGAACTTTGGCGTGATTTACGGGCTAGGCCCGATCGGCGTGGCGCGCCAGACCGACCTGACCCGTGCACAGGGCGCCGAGTTCATCGAGATGTATTTCTCCAAGTACCCCGGCCTTAAGGACTACATAGAGGGCGTCAAAGACAGCGCCCGTGTGAAGGGCTACGTGGAGACGATCACGGGACGACGACGACGGCTGCCGGACATAGCGACCGGTAATCAGATGGCTCGCGCCGCTTCCGAGCGGATGGCGGTGAATATGCCCATTCAGGGAACGTCGGCCGACATCATCAAGATCGCCATGGTCAATATCGATCAAGCGATACGAGACCGCGGCCTCAGGTCACGCATGATCATTCAGGTGCACGACGAGCTGATTTTTGAGGTGGCACCGGGTGAGCTGATGGAGGTCCAGGCAATGGTATCGGAGCTGATGCCGGCCGCTATGGAGCTGTCGGTTCCGCTAGACGTAGAAATCAAGACGGGTCCGACCTGGGGCGATATGGAGTAAATGCCTGAGCTACCTGAAATAGAGGCTCTTCGGCGGTATCTGCTTCGTGAGGGGCTTGTTGGCCGGACTGTTGTTGAGGTGGATGCTGATTGGCCGGGGGTTGAGGACACTGTCGACGGGGCGGGCGGGCTGTCTCCTCTTGTTGGTCGGCGTATTGAGGGGATTGAGCGTCGGGGTAAGCAGTTGATTTTGCCTTTGAGTGCGAGTGCGCCAGATGGGCGCAACCAGGTCCTTGGATTACATATGGGGATGACCGGGCGTCTTGGGATTATGGCTCCTTATGAGGAGTCGTTTCGGTATCGGCGGTTGTCTCTGTTTTTCGATGACGAGCGGCGGTTGGAGCTGGATGACGTTCGTCGGTGGGCGATGGTTCGGCTTGAGGACGACGCCGAGGCGTTCACAGGCGGTATGGGACCAGACGCGCTGAATCCCGAGTTCACACCGGCCGAGTTCGTTGAACGCGTATCCGCAAAGCGTTCGCCCATCAAGTCGGTTCTGTTGGACCAGAAGGTGTTGGCCGGAGTTGGCAACATCTATGCCGACGAGGCTCTGCTCATGGTCGGCATAACGCCGTCACGACGCGCCGATCAGATATCAGTAACGCGGCTTGAGTCGCTGCACAACACCATCGTCGGCGTGCTCGAGAACGCGCTCTCCTTCATCGAGTCGCAGCCGGACGATCAGGGCCGTCCCTACGTGATTGACGCACAGGATGACCGCATGCAAATCACTCGCAAACCGGGCGCGCCATGCCCACAGTGCGAGGCAGCGTTAAAATCACGAAAGTTCGGCGGCAGGACGGCTTACTACTGCCCGTACTGCCAGCACTGAAGAGTCGCCCGGATAGCCGCACATCGCCCCCGGCGACATTTCGCCGCCGGAGCATTTCAGGGCAATTCGGCGCTTCAGGCGTGACGCCCGAGAGGCGCAGCCGGGGTGTGATAGATGTCTTTTCCAGAGACCTCTGGGACCCCTAATATTTCTGGCATCACAAGTACGTGCCTCAGGTCTGGGCGTAACGGCGTCATGCCAAATAACCGTTGTTCATGCTCCGGCATATCGCCCCACACCAAGGCCGCTACCAACACTCCAACTCCAATGAGGAATGTCGTGTAAAGAACCGCAAGGCTCATGGTCATGGCACACCATCCCGTATCCGGCTGCGGCTGTACCCGTTGTTACCTCTCGTCGTCGTGCTGTGTGCAGCCGATTTCTTTTAGATATCGATCATCGTGGA
>CAUZRH010000058.1:0-8138 GCA_963582115.1 Dehalococcoidia bacterium | reverse complement strand
CCGTCAACTGGCCGTCAGATGGCAGGATCAGGTATCGACGAAAAGCGAATCTTCGTCTGGGACAACGGTGGACCGGTCTCGACGGCGCTATGGAATCGGCCGACCCAGACCGGCGTCACCATAAACGCCGTATACACCCCCGGAAACGAACGTTCACGCGGCTACGCATCGGCCTGCGTCGCGGCGCTCAGCCAGAGAATGCTGGACGAAGGCCACGCGTTCTGTTGTCTGTATACAGACCTGTCGAACCGGATCGCGAACGACATCTACATGAGCATCGGATATAAACCGGTGTGCGACGTAGACGAGTACCTGTTCAGCTAGAGTCGGGCTGTCCCCCTGAAGACACCCCCGCTGACGATAGTGAAGTTTCCTGGGATTTCACCGCTGAGATCTGTCTGATCACGATGTACATCGGCGGGGTCGCCAGGAAACTCAGGGCCGTCACACACCAACGGAATGGGGCGAGGTCAGCGGCGGCGTCGAACGCTACTCCTGGAATAATTACTCCGACCACCTGGCCTAGCGGGCTGATCGCCCCGAACGCCGCGACGGAGATCCCCCGTGCCAGATAAATCTGTCCCAACACCGGATACCACAGAAGCCTTACCGCCGTCGTTATGCGGCTGGTTATAGGAAGAACTGCGCGTGCGGCGCCGCCAAGCTCCGGAAGTAACCCCCCACACCAATACGTCGATTAGCAGGGATGCGATCGAGTAGATAACAAGAGCCGTCTGCCATGAACTGGCATCGGCGATCACTCGCATTAAGGGGGGGGGCAGGGCCCAGCGGCGAAAGATGCGATCACCAGGCCAAGTCGTTTTAGCCTGACAGTGGGGTCCGCCCACGCTCGCGCCACAGAGCCGAGCACGATGGAACCGATCATGCCGCCACCGAGTCCGGCAACTACTCATACAGCCATCACGGCCCAGAACGATGGAATGACCGCTGTCAAGAAAGTGCCTATCCCGACCACGATTAACGCGATGGCCATGAGTCGACGCAGGGATGGCCCGTCGACGAAGGGGGTGAGCACAACTGCGATCACGAAGGCCCCCGCAAACGAGACCGATCCAAGCTGTCCGGCCAGCCCTTCAGACACGTCAAAATCGTTCGCCATCTCTGTGAGGAACGGCGACATGCTGCTGATGTGCGGGATGCTGAACGTGGCAATCAGCATCAACAACGGCAACGTCAATCGGTTGGAAGTGGCCGGCCTTGTCATCGGCACACACCTCCCGGATGCTGCACGGTCCCTCCCCGTCGGAAGAAGGCTCTCTCAGTGAAAACTAACCGCTTTTTAGGCGGCGAGGTGTGCCCCGGGGATACCTTTGCTACGCGTTAAACGGGGATTACGTCGACCGCATAGCGAAGATCATGCGACGGATGGAGGGGGCGATGTCTTGTGATATGTCGGCACGGTGGTATGGCGATGTCCTCGTTTGACGACGAGTTGAAGCGCCCATGCGATGTATACTCCGCCCGCTTGAGATACGCCTGTTGACATGCAGGCGCTCGCAGCGGAATAGGTACACAGGAGATATATCGCATGGCCCTCGCAGCTCCCCCAACTCTGAACCAGGACGTGGTACATCTAGCTGATCTCCGGGAGCGGCACGCCGGAGAAGAGCGGTGGGGCGAACTCCTCACCAGGGACGGGCGCAATCGCGGTCTCCTGATTACCGCGCCCCCGAACGCGACGCCGGACCCGCACATCCATCCGGACTTCAACGAGTTCTGGATTATGTTGGACGGCGAGACCGAGTACCAGATCGGCCAGTACGAGCCGTTCAAGGCGAAGTGGGGCGACGTTGTCATCGCACCTTGCGGCTACCGCCACGATATTCGCTCCACCGGCTCGGGCCCGTGGAACATGCGACTGGTCGTCGGACCGCAGTGGAGCAACCACGACATCAAGGGCATCGAGCCGTCGAAACTCCTACCGTTGCCAGACGCCGAACCTGCCAACCTCATTCACACGTCGTACGAGTGGATGTTGGAGCGGCACGGGAGCGACACGAACTGGGGCGAAGAGGTGGTGCTGGATGAGCGCAACCGCGTCAATTTTATTCACTCACTCCCCGGCACTTCCAACAATCCGCACTGGCACCCGGACTTTGACGAGTGGTGGGTCGTGCTTAAGGGCGAGCTCGAGTGGCGAGTCGGCAAGAAAGAACCGTTCACGGCCAGAGCCGGCGACGTTGTGTTTGTGGAGCAGGGCTACCGCCACGAAATAATCACCGTCGGCGATGAGTCTGCTGTACGGCTAGCGGTCACGAACCGGGCCGGGATTCACATCTTCGATGGGGACGAGCCTGCGCCTAAGGAGTAAGGGTGGGTTTAGCAGAACCGCTAGCCTTTTACTGCTGTGGCATGGGGACAGTGGCCCCCTCCTAACGTAGGCGGGGGTTCGGGGGTAGTTATTCCCGTTACTCCCGGCGGAATAGTTTTCGACGTGTACAAGAAATTCAGGAGCATCAATTTGCCAGGACCAGCAACTTCATCAACCGTTTACGAACCCGTCGCGCTCTGGGGTCGGATCCCGCACGGGATCTACTTCAAGGACGCCACAGCCGCCGCCGTCGATGATGCGCGCGACCGTGTGTATGTGTTCAACCGCGGAAACCACCCGATGGTGGTGCTGAACAAGGCGGGAGATTTCATTGAGTCATGGGGGCAGGGTGACTACCAGCGTCCTCACGGCGTGACGGTCGACCCTGAAGGCAACCTGTTCCTTGTAGACGACCTTGATCACACGGTCAAGAAGACCGACCCGCACGGGAAGGTGCTCTTCACGCTTGGCACGCCGGGCGAGCCTTCCGCATGGCAGGAGGGCGGCATGTTCAATCGGCCGACCCACGTCGCCATCCAGAAGTCCACCGGTGACTTCTTCGTTGCGGACGGTTACGGCAACTCTCGTATCCACAAGTTCGACGCCGGCGGTGGTCACATCAAGTCGTGGGGAGGGCCCGGCACAGGACCGAGCCAGTTCTCACTACCGCACAACGTGGCGATGATCGGCGACGATCGGATCGCGCTCTGCGACCGTGAGAACTTCCGGGTTCAGGTGTTTACGACGGACGGCGAGTACGTCGACCAGTGGCACTTCCACCGACCCATTGCCATCGCAGCAGGCCGAGGTGACGACACCAACCTGTACGTCGCAGAGGCCGGCCCGCCGCCGGTGCAGCGACATGTGCCGGGACTCGGATTGTTCGTTATCGTGATCGACCGCGACGGCAACGAGGTCACGCGGTTCGGAGCCGGGACGCAGGGCGAGGGCCCGGACCAGTTCATGGCGCCGCACGGTATGGACACGGACGCCGAGGGCAACGTGTATGTGGCCGAAGTGTCGTTCACTACGGTCGGTCTCTTTGGCGATTCGTTTGATCGGGAGCCGGTGAGCCTGCGCAAGTGGGCGCGGGTGAGCGGTTAGTGGCTGAAGATTCAGATCAGCTCCAGTGGTCGCTTGAAGAAGCGGAAGAGGGGATCGGTTCTAGTAGTACCGGGAACCCTCGCTCCAACACGGTCTTCACCAACGGCAGTATGCGATTGCTCGTATACGCGCCGCGTGGTGAAGATCTACAGGAAGCGCACGACCAGGACGAGGTTTACATAATCCAGACCGGGACTGGTTGGTTTGTGAACGGGGACGATCGACACGAGTTTGAACCCGGCGATGCACTGTTTGTGCACGCCGGGGTCGAGCATCGGTTTGAAGAGTTCACCAACGACCTGTCGATGTGGGTCGTGTTCTGGGGGCCAGACGGCGGGGAGTAGGGCGCAACCGCCGTGCCCAGAGGCGAACAATTAGCGTTCTGAGGCTCTCCAAGGGTCGGGATGGTGCATGGGAGCGCTGGTCTGCGGAACACCCTGCACTTGTAACGGGGACCGGCGACTAGTTTTGTTGCCAGTTAATTAGGCGCGATCATCGGCCCTTCGCGATCGCCGTACTAACCAAAAAAAGGATGACCGCCTGCATCGACTGCAGACGGTCATCCCCGCGTTACCTGTCAAGTTTTTGGCCGTACCCGGCCACAAGCAACCCTAGGCTGACGCCCAGGAGCCGTACACCGGGAACTGGGTAGCGATGATCTCGATGTATGCCGGCTGGTCTTTGGCATTGGCTTCGAGAGCTCGCTTCAGAGCCGGAAGAACTTCACTCGGCTCGTAGACACGCTCGGTAGCCCAGCCAATCTCTTTGATTGCGTTGGTCATGTTGATGTCATCATGTCCGAGCACGTCAAACGTGTAGGGATCGTGCCCTTCGCCCCAGAATCCTGGACCGTAACCTGAGAACCCACCGTTGTTGATGTGAATCAGTGTCACTCCCAGTCGGATTCGCGACAGCACCTCAAAGTTGCCGAGCATGTATGAAAGCCCGGCATCGCCAGTTACGGCCACCGACTGCCTGTCCGGGTAGGCCAGTTTGGCGCCAACCGCTGCGGGGAAGCTGAACCCCAGGGACGAGACGTTCCCCCAGCCGAGGAAGCCCCGGGGGATGAGCGTCTCAAACACCGTAGAAAGCTGATCACGGGTGTTACCGGATTCGTGCGTTACGAACGACTTCTCGAGATCCAACGCTTCCATTAGATCGCTGTAAACGCGGTAAGGGTTGATCGGCTTTTCGTCCGACGCCATCGCCTCGCGGTATACGGCCATCCCGGAGTCTTTTGTTGACTTAACTTCGGCAGCTACCTCCCCACTGCTTTCGATCGGTTCGCTATCGAGTTCGGCGATAAGCGACTTCAAAGTTGCTTTGGCGTCGCCGATTATTGCGTTCGCGGTCGGGTAGATCCTGTTCACATCGAACTCGTCGATGTTGCACTGGATGATCTTCTTGTTCACGCCATCGGGGATTCCGTGCCCGAATCGTCCCGGCGAGATACTGGCGCCGACCGCAAAAATGAGGTCTGCGTCCTCGATGTACTTGACGACATGGTCGCCCCGGGTGCCGACAGATAGCGGGTGGTTCTCCGGGAACACGCCCTTTGCCTTCAGCGTGGTCACCACCGGAAGGTTCGCCTTCTCAGCAAACTCCCGAAGTTCGGCCGCTGCGCCCGAGTAGAGAACACCCTCTCCTGCGAACAGAATGGGACGCTTTGCTGATCGAAGCGCGTTCGTTGCGCTGGCAACGTCTTCGGGGTCCGGAAGCGTCTTCCAGCCCTTTGGAGACGTGTAGGGGTCTACCGTTTCGTCGTACGTCGCATTTGCGTCTGCAACGCCCAGCACCACTGGCCCCGGCCGTCCGGAACGGAGCATGGTGTAGGCCCGTCGCATCATTTCAGGCACACGCTCGGGCTTGTCGATGTACCCGTACCACTTGGAAACCCCGCGCATTGCAGCCGCCTGATCGTATCGGGTGCTATCTCCAGCACCTGGGGGTACCGCATCCACTATGCATAAGACAGGAGAACCGTCTTCATAAGCCTGGGCGATTCCGGAGTATGCGACCTGTGCCCCGGCGGCGTTTAGACCACCTGAGAAGGTGCAAACGCCAATCTGCTTGCCGTTGGTCACCCGGGAGAATGAATCAGCAACCGCTACTGCGTAACGGTCGTCTCGCATCATCAAAAGCTTCAAGCCTTCTTTGCCAAACGCGTTGTTGACGTGGCTGACCGGGAAGGTCGAAACCCACGGGACATTTTCCTGCTTGAGAATCCTTGCGATTCCTGTCGCTACATCGATGGTCACATCGTCACCTGTGGCTTTCGTTAGTTTGTCCCGGGGGTGTAGGAGATCCGTGCTTTTCTATTTCGATACCCTGTGGCTTATCCGGCAAGCTAACATTGGTACGGCGGTTTTGCTACATACCGTACTAATGAATCACTCATCGACCTATTGACGGCCAGAGGAGATCTATGACCGACGAATCTAAAGGCCCCGCTCCCGGAGAAGACATTGTCCGATGGGTGTACTCGTCCACTAGCCCAGCCCAGTTGGCGGCGAGATATGACTTCTGGGCGGCAAATTACGAGTTAGACACGGAGCGAGATTACGGTCGCAACGACCCACAGATGACGATACCGCTTGTCCAGAAATATGTGCCCCATGGGGCACGAATTCTGGATGCCGGGGTCGGTACAGGCCTGGTAGGCCAGTTGATGATGGGCGCGGGGTATGACGATCTGACGGGCATCGATATCTCAGCCGAGATGATGGCCGAGGCCCGAGAAAAGGGTGTTTACGGCGATCTTCGACGGATGGTGTTGGGGGAGACCTTGGATTTCGAGACCGACTCGTTTGACGCCGTCACCTGCGTGGGCGTTCTGACATTTGGCCACGCTCCGGCAATCTCCCTCAACGAGTTCGTTCGTGTCACAAAGCCCGGTGGCCACGTCATCTATACGGTCCGACCGGATGTTCGTGAGACCGGCGGGTTTATCGAGATCGAGGACGAGCTTACAAAGGCCGGTCTGTGGAAGTTGGTCGAGAAGACCGACGAGTTCCCGTCGCTACCAAAGGGCCTTCCGGAGTCGATGCTACGGGTCTGGGTGTTTGAGGTGACGGGGTAGCGGTAGGGCGCTCCTGATGGATCCAAACGGCCGACCCCGTGACCAACTCAAGTCCGCCTAAAAGACAGACGATCCCCGTTGGACGCCGCCGGTTATCGGCAGGGTGGTTCCTGAGACCCAGCTGGCGGCCGGGCTTACGAGATAGCGGATCGCCTCGCCGATGTCGCGTGGCTGGCCCGGACCCATCGGGTACGGGGCTATCTGGCGTGCGCGCTCTTCAGGCGACCAGCCGAAGTCTCGGGATTCGACAAGCGCAGGCATTACGGCGTTTACCCTGACACCCTTCTCGGTGACCTGCTCGGCAAACGCTGCCGTCAGCCCGAGCACGCCCGCCTTGCTGGCGTTGTAGGCGGGCGAGAGGCCCTTGGCGGCGAACTTGGCGGACACAGAACTCATATTGACGATGGCCCCTGTACCGGCCTTCAACATCGGCACCAGAGCGGCCCGTGAGCAGTAGAAAACGCCGCTCAAATTGACGCCTATGGTCCGCTCCCACTCGTCATCTGTGAGGTCCCAGGCGTTGCCGACGGGGGCGTCGATGGCTGCGTTGTTGACCAGTATGTCCAGCCGACCGAACTCGGACACGGCGAGATCGACCAGTGCCCGGTCGTCGTCCGGCCTGCTGGTGTCCATCACCATGCTCACCGACTGACCGCCTTCCGCTCTGATCTCGTCCACGGTCCCGGACGCGTCCTGCAGATCGCCGATGACAATCTTCGCCCCGGCCTCTGCCAGCACGAGAGCGATGCCCCGACCGATCCCCTGTGCAGCGCCGGTGACAATGGCGACCTGTTCATCGAGCCGGTGTGGATCGGTCATTTGGGGCATTCTCCGTTATGACTGTCTGGTTATCGCGCCAGCAGGCTCTCGATCAGTCCCGCGACGTGGGCAGGCTGTTCGTCGACGACCATGTGGGCGGCATCCGGCACCATATGGACTCCGGCGTTCGGCATGCTCGCCGCGAATCGTTTGGCATAGCTCGGGGGGGTGATGCCGTCTGATGCGCCCCAGATTATCTGTGAAGGCTGTGTCACGCGGTGGAGTCGCTTGGACAGGCCGCGGTTTGGTATCGGCCAAAGGTACTTCGCTGCGGTCGACATCGATTTCGCACGCTCGACCAGGAAATTGAGCGTGGCCTGACCCTCCTCCGTGGACGGGTCTACTTCAGTCATCCGAGCCTGTGGAGCAGTTGCAATCGCCACCGCTGCCTCTGATTTGGCGTCGGCATACATGGCATCCGCGAGCTCAGGAAGTGAGATCGAGAAAAGGTCAGGGACGGGATCACTGTCCTCCCAGAGCCCGAACGGGGATATCAGCGCTACATGACTGAATCGCCGTGTCTGCATGGCGGCCAGTTCTGCTGCGAACATACCACCAAGCGAGTGGCCGATGATCGGCAGGTTGCCGAGGTCGAGTTCATCCAGCAGGTCTGCATAGAAGTAGAGCAGGTCGTGGATGTCCAGTAGGCTCTCGGTCCCGGTTGATTCACCGAATCCGGGGGTGCGTGGTGCTATGACGGTGTGGCCGATGGACAGTTGCTCAAGGAATGGTGTCCATTCCAACCCGGCAACGCCGTGCAGGTAGAGAAGTGGGCTTCCGGAGCCACCCTCCATGACATCTACC
>CAUZRH010000057.1:0-8159 GCA_963582115.1 Dehalococcoidia bacterium | reverse complement strand
CCCCGGATACCGAACTTCTTGAACCAGTTGTCAGAAAACTCGATCCAGTAGCGGTGCCACTCCTCGTCTGAACCGGGTTTGCAGAAGTACTCCATCTCCATCTGCTCAAACTCACGCGTCCGGAAGATGAAGTTGCCGGGCGTGACTTCGTTCCGGAACGACTTGCCGATCTGCGCTATGCCAAATGGAATGCGCTTTCGGGTAGTCGTCTGGACGTTGTCGTAGTTGATGAAAATACCCTGCGCCGTCTCGGGTCGCAGGTAGATCACTGCGGCTTCATCTTCTACCGGGCCCATGAATGTCTTGAACAGCAGATTGAACTGGCGTGGCTCAGAGAAATCAGAGGAACCGCAGTGTTCACAGGTGTCACCTACGTGGTCCTCCCGGTAGCGACGATGGCAGTTGCCACACTCCACCAGCGGGTCGGTAAAGCTGTCTATGTGGCCGCTTGCCTTCCACACTTCGGGGCTCTGAAGGATGGCCGAGTCCATGCCGACGATGTCGTCGCGGTCTCTGACCATAGATTTCCACCACATCTCTTTGACGTTGCGCTTTAGCTCAACTCCAAGAGGGCCGTAATCCCATGTGCTTCCAAGGCCACCATATATCTCCGAAGCCTGGAAGACGAACCCACGCCGTTTGGCGAGTCCGACAATGGTTTCGAGATCGGTGTTTTCGATTGTTCGTGAAATCGGTGACATCTGTAATTCGTGTTTCCAGGGCGCGCCATCAATCGGGTTCGAGTTTGGATTCGAGGGAGGTGAAGTAGCGCGAATAAGGGTGACGGCCCCGCTGGCTGCCAGGCCGAACGATCAGTTTAGGCCATACATGGCAAGTATTTTCAGTGTTAGGAGTGTATTTTCCGGTCAGGACAGTTGTTCAGCGTTGACACACGGGTGATCCGTGCCTACATTCCCGGCAACTTCACCTCTGTCCCGAGTGAAAAATTGGAGCGGAACATGACGACTAACCCGGCAACGCAATTAGAAGGCAAAGTAGCCCTCGTCACCGGCGCAGCGCGGGGCATCGGTTTTGGCATAGCCACCGTATTGGCGGAACGGGGATCGCAAGTCGCTATATGCGATCTATCGGACGATGCCTCCGCCGAAGCAGCAGAAGAGCTTGCCTCGGCGGGTCATTCCGCCATGGGCATCGCAACGGACGTGACCGATCGTGACTCCCTGGACGCCGCAGTAGAGCGGATTATCGAGAACTACGGCCGGATAGATATTCTCGTGGCCAACGCGGGCGTGTGGGCGTCGACCGGTTACGAAGATCGCCCCGAGTACAACGATGCCGATTGGGACATTACGCACTCGGTCAACGTTCGTGGGGTAGTCCATTCAGCCGAAGCGGTGATCCCACACATGCAGGAACGAGGGACCGGTCGGATCGTCAACATCGCTTCACACGGAGGTCGAAAGCCCCGGGGTGTGGCGACCGGCAGGACACTAGGATTCCCTTACATCGTGTCCAAGGCCGGAGTCATCCAGTGGACGCACGGGCTTGCTATAGAGATGGCCCCGTACAACATCACGGTAAACGCCGTATGCCCGGGCGAGCTTTGGACGAACATGATTCAGGGCATCTATACGAATCGACGAAACGTATCTGACGCACTTTCGGATGGTGGGATAAGTGATGATTTCCGGGTTTCCATGGAGAACACCGTTCCGCTTGGTCGAGGCCAGACACCCAGGGACATAGGACACGCAGTCGCATTTCTTGCCTCTGACGATGCAGCCGAAATTACGGGACAGGCACTGAACGTGAACGGCGGGGCCAAAATGAACTGACCGAGCTACCCGCACGACGCTGACCAAACGCACCCAGATGTATAAAGAATTTAGGAATCGGAGTGGGGAATGACGGACGCTACCAATCTTGACGGCGCAATAACCCTGATTACCGGGGCCGGGCGAGGGATAGGGCAGGGAATTGCTGAAGTGCTGTCCGAGAGGGGAGCGGTTATCGCAATGTCCGATTTAGATGCCGATGCCGCACTGGTGGCGTCTACCGCCATCAACGCGAATGGAGGACAGTCGGTTCCGTTCGGTGGCGACACGACTTCACAGGAGTCGATGGACGGGCTGGCGGCGGCGGTGATCGAAGTGTTTGGCCGGATCGACATCCTCGTTTGCAATGCAGGCGTGATCGGGGCTCCCGGCTACCAGGACCGTATGGAGCACACGGAGGAAGACTGGGACGCTACCTTTGGCGTGAACGTGAAGGGTTTCGTCCATACCGCCAACGCAGTCTCTCCACACATGCGTGAGCGAAACTCCGGACGGGTGGTCAACATCTCTTCCCACGGTGGGCGAAAGCCCCGTGGAGCGAAGGCGGTGCTCGGAAACATACAGGCACCGTATTCGGTGTCCAAAGCGGCCGTGATCCAGTGGACACATCTACTTGCTATCGAGCTTGGATCTAACAACATCACGGTTAACGCGGTGTGCCCCGGCGTTCTCTGGACGCCCTTGTGGGAGAAAATCGCCCAGAACCGGATCACCGCCGATCCCAGCCTGGCGGAGTTCACGCCGCGTGAGATCTTCGAACAGAGCGTCAAGGAGCGAATGCCGATGGGCCGGGAGCAGACGCCACGAGACATCGGAAAAGCGGTCGCCTTCCTGGCGTCCGACGACGCGTCAGAGATCACTGGACAGGCGCTAAACGTGAACGGCGGGGCGGTGATGAACTAGTGGGGGTTTTAGCTAAGGTACCTAAGGAAGAACTCCGTGATTGACTCCTACGACGTTGTCGTAATCGGAGGCGGCGTGATGGGCTGCGCCACGTTGCACTATCTGGCGAAGATGGGCGTTACAAACACGCTCCTTCTGGAGCGGGACACACTCGCCGCCGGGTCCACGGGTCGGTCTATGACCATCCTGCGTATGCACTATTCGAACGCCATCACGACGCAGATGGCAAAAGAGAGCCGGGACGTGATCGCCGACTTTGAGTCGGAGACGGGACATCCCGGTGGGTTTGTGAACACTGGATACGTGTTCATGGTCGAACCCGGACAAGAAGACGCCCTCCGGAAGAACGCCGCCCTCCAACGAAAGCACGGAGTGGACTCTCGCCCGATGGCGCCGCAAGAGGCGTCGGTAATGTGGCCTGAGATGGACTTTCACGGCGTGGGCGCGGTCACTTTCGAGCCCAACTCCGGATACGCCGACAGCTCAGCTGTGACGAACGGATTTGCGTTGAGCGCCCGAGAGGCCGGGGCAGAGGTGCGCCTTGGCAGCAACGTAACCGGGATCGTCGTTGAAGGGGGCAAAGCCGTTGCTGTCGAAACCGATCAGGGTCGCATCAATGCCGGAGCTGTGGTGCTCACCGCCGGACCGTGGATTCCAGAGTTTCTTGAGTCGGTCGGAGCGCCGTTGTCCCTTTCATGGGTACGGCACCAGGTCATCAAACTTCACAGGCCGCTGAACCGCATCCCAACACACCCGATCATCGCGGACACATCCAACGGCATTTCGTTCAGGCCAGACGCCGGTGATTTGACGCTAATAGGGATCCGGGAAGATCCGACCGATCGGGACACTTACAACCAGTCGGTCGATCCGTCGTGCGTCGCAGATTCTCTTGAATACCTTGTTCGACGCTACCCGGCTTTTGACGAAGCGGGATGGGATGGCGGCTGGTCCGGTTTGTTCACCATCACGCCAGACCACCATCCAGTGATAGACCGTGTTCCGGGCATCGACAACCTGGTGGTGGGAGCCGGGTTCTCCGGCCACGGATTCAAGCTGTCTCCGTCCATAGGCCGGGCGCTTGCCGAACTTGCTACTCACGGCAAATCTACAAGCATCGATATGACGCCTCTACGCTTCACCCGTTTTGCAGAGAACGACCTGTTGGATTCGGCCTACGGAGCAAGCGTTTTCGCGTAAGACACCGGGGCGAGATTAGCGGCTACAGTGGCGTAAAATTCCTGCACGTGTCCAGAGGCTTTTCAAAGAGTGGATCGCACGATGTGACCGACCGCCTCCAACTGTCATCCTGAACTTGATTCAGAATCCACTCATCACTGGCCAACCCATCGAGACCACAAGACAGTCCTTCCACCGACCGGTTAATCGGCAAGCACCGATGTCGACATAAAAATGGATCCTGAATCAAGTTCAGGATGACAGTGTGAAGTTCAGGCTCACCATTTGACCGATATTCCCGGTTCCCAATAGACTCCGCTAGTGGTCTCACACGGTCGTCTAACAGAGGAATGACGACAGCACTCATCAAAGCGTGTTCGTACGTACAGTCAAGCTGTTCTTAACACTAACTAATGATATTCAGTCAAATACCTTGACCCTCAAAACGCTCGTTATTCCCGGGGACGATGACCGCTTCTCGTTGTGTCTGAAAAGAGTGCTCGAATCGGCAGGCAGTGCGTCCTCGGTCGAGTTTGCCATGTCTTCGGGCAATGTGGCCGAAGACATGGCGGGAGGATTCGAGGCATTGGTGCTCGGTCCGGGCGCTGAATCGGCATGCGATATGGCCGCCGGTGATAACGATATTCGATTCGTTCAGTTCACCGGATGTCGACAGTCGTCGCTCGCCGCAGCCACCTTGCTATCCACCGGGCTTGCTGTGGCGAACACCGGTCCCGCATTGGCCCCGTTTGTGGCTGACCACACGATGTCCCTGCTCCATCAGGCGATAATGATAGCGAAACAGCCGTCAAATGAACTCAGCGTGCTGACAGTCGGGATTGTCGGACTCGGAAACGTCGGTATCGAGGTCGCTCGCAGGTTGCGAGAGGCGGGGGCATCGATCATCTATCACGACGTACGGACTGCAGCCCAGGGCTACGCCAACGAAGTCGGCGCACGAAGACATAGTTTTGATCGGCTACTTCTTAACTCCGATGTCGTAACCCTGCACGTCAGTGACACTCCTCACACAATTGGCTTGATTGGGGAGCGGGAGTTGAAGTTGATGAAGTCTGGTGCTGTTCTGGTCAACACCAGCCTCGCGGAGGTGTTAGATGAGGACGTAGTTCTGTCCGCCCTGGAGTCTGGGACGCTTGGGGCTGCGGCTTTTGGGGTCCGGGGCGTGAATCCAGGGCCACTATTCGGTCATGAACGCGCGATTACAGATATCAAAGACGCAAGCGAGAGCGATGCCGCATTGGAGGCTGTCGCCGCACAGGTTATCGGCAATCTGGCGCGAGTCGAGTCAGGCGAGGTTCCCAGCGGCCTGATGGACCCGGTGGGTCTGCCGGCCGTGGGAGATCCTGCGTTCTGGACGTCCCGGCTTGCACCGCGCCGTCCTGCCTAGCGCACGCTTACGCGCCCCGTTGCCTCTATACTTCGGCCTTCTTCACTGTCCGTCGCATTCCGGCAACCAAAATGTCAACTAAAGGAGATCACTCACGCATGGCTCTCAAAGTCGTAAACGTTTCACGGCCCATGTCCGACACCAGCATGTTCGAAGCCGCAGGAATAGAGTTCTCTCAAACTCTGGTCGACTCGACCACATCGAAGTCGGACTACATCGACATTCTTCGTGGAGTCGATGGCGCAATGATCGGGACGCTCCCCCTGACCGACCGAGAGGTTCTTGAGGCCTGCCCGAATCTGAAGATCGTCAGCCGGTCTGGAGTAGGTGTCGACTCTATCGACCTAACGGCGGCGACCGAGTTGGGCATCCTGGCCTGCAACACGCCGGGCATAAACACCTCAGAAGTCGCTGATCACGCTATGGCGCTTCTGTTGTCCCTGACGCGGCTCGTACGTGAGACGGACGGTGCAGTCAAAGCAGGAAGGTGGAGCGACGACCCGGCGTCGATCGCAGCGTTCCGTACGAACCTTCGGCGGATTGCCGGTAGCACGGTCGGGATCATCGGTCTTGGCAACATCGGCAAGGCTTTCGCTTCCCGCATCCGTGGTTTTGGACCGGAGCGAATCATTTCCTACGACCCGTACGTTCCGCAAACGACGGCCGACCTTTACGGAGTGCAGCTTGTGTCTCTGGAAGAGCTGCTCAGTTCGTCTGACTACATAACGATCCACACGCCATCGACGGCCGAGACGCACCACATCATCGACTCAGAGGCACTTGCGCAGATGAAGCGGAGCGCCATCCTGATCAACTGCGCTCGAGGCCCGCTGGTGGACCCGGTAGCCCTCCAGATTGCGCTCCAGACCGGTCAGATTGAATCTGCAGGACTGGACGTCACCGAGACCGAACCGATCGACGCAGAGGACCCACTCCTCAATGTCGACAACCTGATCGTCACACCGCACATCGCAGGAGCATCGCCGGTGTCCGGCGTCGAGGGTGGACGCAAACAGGCCGAAAACGTTTTGCTGGTACTTACTGGACGAGCACCCCACGGGCTCGGCAATCCGGAAGTCATCAAGCAGATTGCCGTGATGCGAGCGACCGACGCAGGCCGCTGGGAAGGCGTCCCGGACTTCTCGACAGCACTGGCCCTGTAAAAAAAAGATAGTGAGACGCATGCGGACGGAACGGTTTGCCGCCCGTATGCGTTCTTATTAACAGCGGTCACTGGCGGTCAGCTGGAAGTGGCGGTATGTCGAGAACACGTTTCGAGCGAATTAGCGTGCTTCTAATCGTCGCGTCATTTCTTTTTGCGCTGGCCGCCAGTGGTTGTTCTTTTTCTGGGACCGATTCAGAAGCGTCAACACCGGTTCCGGAGTATCGAGTGACTTTCGGTTTTGACCCTCTGTTGACTGACGACGTCGTCCAGTTCTCTCTGATCAACGTTGAGTCTGGAGAGATCGCCGCCGATCGGAACTGGTCAATCAGCAGCCCACACAACGTACCGGGCGGATCGCGGTGTCATGCGATCAGACGGCCTGTATACGGCGCCTCGAATGGTTCGCTGTTCGGAAATTGTGGAGGTGCGGACTCGGTTAGAGAAGATCGATTACTTCGGTGAATTATACGTTCTCGACCCTCGATATCCAGACCCGTAAGCGACGTCCATGCTGGGCGGGTCACACGCGATTTTCAACATGCTCAACATCGAGACCACGCGCTCAGTTAAAGGCAGGGTATGCCAGTCGGAAAATCGGTTGTATTTACGGTGCGGGACGGCACCGGGCGACTGCTGGTGGTTGATCACTGCGAAATCCAGCAGGACAACCGGGTCGTGGACAACGCCGGAATGATAACGCCTGACCGCGTCTACACAACGCTATCGGTTGTGCCTGAACGGCCAACCGTTCAGATCTCCATCCTGTACTTCGGGGAGGGCCGAGAGCCTCCTCAACTGTCCTTGATCGGTCGAAGCGTCACGATCATTCCGTAGCGCGCCGAACCCCTATCCCTCTCGCCAGGTCGCCTTCGGTTCCCAGCCCAGCACTCGACGCGCTTTCTCGATGCTTATGGCTGACTTGAAGCCCTCAAGGTCTCCCTTGATCTCGGCGTCCGGGTACATCTCTCGAACCAGGTCGATCGTCGGGACGTTGGAGCTTGTGTCTGCTCCATTAATGAAGAATGCCTCGTGACCGTCCCAGTCGGTCTCGACCGCCAATCGGCAAGCCACTGCAGCCTCGATTAGATCCGTCCAACCCCAAAAGTGCTTGGGCGCGCTGTCAACGACATTCCCTCCGGCGACTCCCGCCCTCATGTCACTCTGTCGCGCCTCCGTAAGAAGGCCGTGGAATCGCATTGACGCAATCTGCACATCGCCCGAACGTCGCCTCACAAACGCCTCAGCCATCTCCTCGCCCAGCCACTTGCTCTGCGAATATGCGTCCTCGGCGAAGGTGGGGTGTTCCTCATCGATAGGGAAGTAGGGCCTCGGCGTGATTCCCTTTGAGAAGACCGCTCCAATGGCATTGACCGACGATGCCATTACTATCTTCTTGATCCCGTGTATCTCAGCAGCTTCAAGCACCGCCCAGTTCGACAGCATGTTTATCTGAAAGACCTCGAACTCGGACATGATGAGGGGGTTCGTTATCGCCGCCATGTGGATCACGGCATCGCACCCGGCCATCGCCGACGTCACCTGTGCCATGTCTGTGGTGTCCACAAACTTAAATGTGCTTGATCCTGCCTGGCCGCGTGTGTTCGGCACATCCGGCGGCGCAACTCGATCAACTCGCACCATCTCGTAACCGTGGGCGACAAGTTCGTCCGTTATCGCTTTGCCAGCAAGCCCGGACCCACCTGTCAGG
>CAUZRH010000056.1:0-8200 GCA_963582115.1 Dehalococcoidia bacterium | reverse complement strand
AAGAGATTTACTAAATGATCCTTCGAGGAACTCAGGACTAGTAGAAAGCCCTGAGACACGCGGACTCGGAGCGCTAAATAGCTCCCCCGTCGCCGCCCTCGACTAGGACCGCGTCGAACTTCGACATCTTCTTTAGGTCTTTGAGCGGGTAGATGCCGGTGGTGTGGCCGTCCGTGAACATAAAGGCCATCGCGTATCGACCGACCGGGATATGGTCGACAATCAGAATATTGTCGGGAACCGACGACGGGGCCAGCAGTTGCCGGCCTGTCATCTCCTCAACGCACCCTGCGCAGCCGCACTGGAGCCTCAGATAGCGGAACGGGTAACGGCAGGTCATGCCGTCAGACCACTCGATTACAAGGTGTTCTGCGTTGATCGACACATCATTCAAGGCCAACTCGTCGGGCACGCTGATATGGCTCCTTATAGGGGGTCTTCGTTAGATGACAATCAGGCTAGCACGAGTGGAGAGACATTCCGCGTCGCTCTCTCATGGAAACCCTGCGACACGACAGGACTCGACACGTCGTGTCTGGACTCTTACGCTTGAGCGTCTTGAGGGATCTTGATCAGGAATTTAGGTTTGCGGGCTGTAACCCGCCGACCGGATGATTACCGACCACACTGGAAGAAGGAGACGCAACCGTGACAATGGACACGATCAGAGTTGGCTTGATTGGCGCCGGCGGAAACACCCGACTCCACCATGCACCCAAACTAGCGGCGATCGAGGGCGTTGAAGTGGTTGCAGTTGCGAACCGCAGCATGGCCTCGGCAGCGCGATTTGCGGATGAGTTCGATATCCCGAACCCCGTAGAGAGCTGGATGGACATCATCGACGATGACTCCATCGACGCCGTCTGCATCGGCACATGGCCTTACATGCACTCTGCCCTGACCATCGCCGCACTTGAGTCTGACAAGCACGTTCTTGTGGAAGCTCGCATGGCAGCCAACTCGGCCGAGGCGCACGCCATGCTGGACGCTTCCAAAGAGCGACCTGACCTTGTGGCTCAGATCGTTCCGGCACCGCACACGCTGGCGTTTGACCAGCAGATTGTCGACATGATCTCCGACGGCTACATCGGAGACCTGATCGGCGTGGACGCCAAAGTGAGCGGGGCTAGTTTCCCGAACTGGGATGCCGAGTTGCACTGGCGAGAGCGACGCGACTTCTCCGGCACTAATATCATGAGCATGGGTATCTGGTCTGAGGCCATGATGCGCTGGGTCGGCGATTACGCGTCAGCGACTGCCGTTGGTCACACCGTGATCAAGCACAAGCTGGACGGTGACGGCCGACGCCTATCGACCGGTAATATTCCGGACTACATTGACGTGGTCGCTGAACTGGAGGCGGGCGGACAGCTTCACCTCCAGGTTACGACGGTGACCGGGTTTGGACCGACCGCTGACGTGTACATCCACGGCACAGAGGGCACACTCCGACTCGTCAATGAGGGCAGTGGCCTGACCCTTTACGGTGGTCAGCGCGGCGACGCTCAGATGAGCAACATCGAAGTTCCGGCAGAAAAGGTCGGCGGATGGCGGGTAGAAGAAGAGTTCATCAACGCTATCCGCGGTATCGAGCCTGTTACCCACACCGACTTTACAACGGGCGTGAAATACATGGAGTTCACGGACGCCATAGCCCACTCTCTGAAACTGGGAGAGAAGGTCGCACTTCCGCTGTCGTAAGCATTGGCTGACGGGGATTAAATAAGAAGAGGCCCGGGTTTTGCACCCGGGCCTCTTTGCGTTCAGGTTGCCCGCTCTCCCGGTGGGAGAGGGCTGGGATGAGGGAGGTTTAAGGTCTTTGCGAAATGAATATTTTTCGCTTGCGAGTCTTCCGGTGTAGGTCCCTCGGCCCCGCTCGGGATGACATAAATTCATCACCCCCTATCTACGCGAACGTTCGCTCTACGTCAGGAACAGCTCCACAAACTCCGGGACTGGCATCGACTCGAGCTCCGCCGGATTTTCGGCCAAGGCCACTGCGCGTTCCACTCGATCCGACGGCAGGCGAGTTCCAAGGTTGTGGCGCAACTTATCGATGAGCCGCGGGATCGCCTCATCACGTCGCCGTCGGTGCCCAAGGGGATATTCCACAGCGACCTTTTCGGTGCTTGAACCGTCTTTGAAAGTCACTTGTACGGCATTCGCGATGGAACGTTTGTCGGGGTCCAGGTACTCAGACGTGTACCTGGGATCCTCAACTACCCTCATCACATCTCGCAATGCGTCCACACGCGGGTCGGCTGCGGCCTTGTTTTCATAGTGATCGGCATTCAGGTCGCCAAAGATCAGGCCGATGGCCGTCATGTACTGAATGCAGTGGTCGCGGTCGGCCGGATTGTCCAGCGGTCCTGATTTGTCGATGATCCGGACAGCCGATTCCTGTGTCGTGATCGTGATCGACTCGATCTCGTCCAGCCGGTCACGTACCTCGTGGTGAAGTGTGAATGCCGCTTCCACAGCAGTCTGGCCGTGAAATTCGGCCGGGAATGCGATTTTGAACAGCACGTTCTCCATCACGTACGAGCCAAAATCCCGCTGCATCGAGAACGGTTTGCACTCAAACCAACGGTCGTAAAAACCCCACCCGGGTGCCGACAAAGCTGTTGGGTAGCCCATCTCGCCCGTCATCGCCATAAGCGCAAATCGAACTCCGCGACTCGTCGCGTCGCCCGCTGCCCACGACTTGCGAGACCCGGTATTTGGGGCATGGCGGTAAGTGCGGAGCGTGGCATCAAGCCAGGCGTTGGAGACGGCGTTAATGATCTGATCTCGGTCGCCTCCAAGAAGTCCGGTCGTGACGGCGGCTGTCGCCACTTTCACCAGCAAGACGTGGTCGATTCCGACCCGATTGAAGCTGTTGTCCAATGCCAGAACACCCTGTATTTCGTGAGCCTTCACCATCGCCGTTAAGACGTCTTTAACCGTGAACGGCGATTCTCCGCTGGCAACCCGGGTCCGGGACAACCACTCGGTGACCGCCAGGATGCCGCCAAGGTTGTCGGACGGGTGCCCCCATTCGGCGGCGAGCCAGGTGTCGTTGAAGTCCAGCCACCGGATGATGCAACCGATGTCGAACGCGCCCTTCACAGGGTCCAGTTCGAAATCGGTCCCCGGCACACGGACTCCGTTCGGGACTGTAGTTCCCGGAGCATGCGGTCCCAGGTGCTTGGTGCACTCCGGGTAGTTCAGCGCGAGCAGGCCGCATCCGATCGTGTCGAACAGGTCGTAGCGCGCCGTGGTGATCGCCTCGGGACTGTCTACGGAGTAGTCCAGTACATAGTCGGCGATGTCGGCAAGAAATTGGTCTGGCTCAGGTCGGACGTTAGAAACAGCGGCGGACAAATCAATTCCTATTCGGAGAATAACGGACGCGAGGCGTCGGTTATTTTGGTTTTTGGTTGGACGTTTGTGCGTCCAGAGAGGAGTGTACTCAGAGACCCAGGATTCCGGGGACTTCTTCAACGTGATCGATGTTGAAGTCTGGCTTGGGTGCGCCCCATTTCCATGAACGCCCACGACGCACCCATGCCGTTTTCAAACCAGCGTTGGCGGCACCCTGAATGTCCATGATTGGGTTGTCGCCAACGAATAGCGTCTCGGACGGATGAGCATCGCCCAGACGTCTTAGCGCCTCGGCAAATATTTCCGGTTCCGGTTTCTTGTGCGAGAACTCTTTCGAGATCACCAGGCACTCAGGCTCGGGCTGAATGCCCATGTTGACCAGCTTCACGTGCTGCCAGCGGGTCCCGTTCGTAACGATGCCCCATGGAATGTCACCATCTTCAAGCGTCGACAGCATGTACAGCACGCGTGGCTCCGGCTTATAACCGGGAGCCTGAGTCCTGCGCATCCAGTCCTCGAACCATCCGAGTCCGCGCGGAAACGTCCCGCCATGATCTCCGGCCTGATTTTCAACCCGAGGAGTGTCCTCACCGGCGTTGCGGAGGATCAGCCCTCTGTGCTGGAGGAAGGGCGGCCAGTCGGCCAGCGTTTTGTCCAGGTCAAACAGGACGGCTTTTATTTGGGTACTGGTGGCGGGTGACACTCCACGACCTATCGGTTCTCTATAGGAACGTAGGCCCGTTCCAGCGGTCCTGTGTAATCACCGGCCGGGCGTATCAGGCGATTGTTGGCACGCTGCTCGAACACGTGGGCGGACCAGCCCGAGGCCCGGGCGATCACGAACACCGGCGTGAACATGTCCGTCGGGACGCCCATGTGGTGGTAGGCAACTGCGGAGTAGAAGTCCAGGTTCGTGAACATGTTCTTCTCACGCTTCATCACCTGGTCGATCCGTTGCGCCACTTCGTAAAGCTGCATGCTCTCTCGGTCTTCCGAAAGCTGGCGTGCCCACTCCTGGATCACGGCAGAACGAGGGTCGAAATCGCGGTACACGCGGTGTCCGAATCCCATGACCAGCTCTCTTCGCCCCAGCATCCCCATCACGGCCTCTTCGGCGGCATCAGGTGTCGCGTGGGCGGACTGAAGCTCCATCGCCGCCTCGTTCGCTCCGCCGTGTAGCGGGCCTCGGAGAGCGCCGATTCCGGCTACGATCGCCGAGTGTTGGTCGGCCAGCGTGCTGGTGACGATACGTGCCGTGAAGGTCGATGCGTTGAACTCGTGCTCGGCATAAAGAATCAGGGAAGAATCAAGAGCGCGACGGGCCAACTCAGACGGAGCTGCCTGCCCGAGAAGCGTCAGGAAATGCTCGGCGATCGTGTCGCCGCCTGCGGTCTCATCGATCCGCTTGCCGTCCCGGGTGAAGTGATACCAGTACAGCAATATCGAAGCCATGCTGGAGGTAATTCGGTCCGCGACCCAGGTCTGACTGCGCTCTCCGCCTTCTGGCTCCATCGTGCCCAGGGCAGAGCAACCGGTCCGTAGGACATCCATCGGATGCGCGTTGGCCGGGATCTGCTCCAGCACCGTCTTCAATGCGGCCGGAAGCACACGCATCGAGACCAGTTCCGCCTTGTAATCGGCAAGCTGGGCGGCATTAGGGAGCTCATCGTGAATCAGGAGATATGCGACCTCCTCAAACGTGGAATGGGAGGAAAGGTCCTCGATCGAGTACCCGCGGTAGGTAAGACCGTGGCCTTCCTGACCTACTGTAGAAACCTGAGTTTCGCCGACAATTACGCCTGCGAGTCCGCCTGATCTTCCACCGGATGTCATTAGTCGTTCCCTTCTGTTGAGCCCTGTGTGTTTGCCGATTTAACGAACAGAGCGTCGATCTTGTCTTCGAACTCCCGGTAATTCAGGAACTCGTAATACGCGTCTCGCGTCTGCATATCCGGGATTACGGATGCCTGAGTGCCCTTAGACCTGATCGTCTGGAACACGTTCAGCGCTGCCGCGTTCATGGCCCTGAATGCCGAGAGTGGGTAGAGGGCGATGGCGACGTCCACGCTCGCCAACTGTTCGGTAGTAAATGCGGGGGTGAGGCCGAACTCGGTCAGGTTGGCCAACACCGGGATGTCCACTGCGTCGGTGAATTTTTTGTAGTCGTCCAGGTTCGGCATCGCCTCCGGGAACAGCATGTCGGCACCGGCGGCCTCCACCGCACGTGCTCGTTCCAGCGCCGACACCATGCCTTCTACCGCGAGTGCATCGATACGGGCCATCACCACGAAATCCGGGTTGGGCTTGGCGTCGACGGCCGCGGTAATCCGATCTACCATCTCTTCTAGCGACACGATCTCTTTGTTTGGTCGGTGACCGCAACGTTTGGCCTGCACCTGGTCCTCTATGTGGACCCCGGCCGCACCGGCGCGCGCCAGTTCCGTAATGGCCTTGTTGATCATGAAGGCGTTGCCCCAGCCGGTGTCGGCGTCGACAAGCAGGGGGAGGCTGCTGGCTCCGGTGATACGGCGCACATCTTCGGCGACCTCGTTCAGGGTCGTCATGCCGAGATCGGGCAGGCCGTAAGAAGCGCCTGCGACGCCTGACCCTGAGAGGTAGATGGCCCGGTAGTCAGAGGCCTCAGCCATCATGGCGTGGTATGCGTTAATCACGCCCGGCATCTGGAGCGGGCGCTCGGCGGTTACTGCTGCTCTGAGCTTTGCGCCGGGACTGATTGCTGTCGTGATATCTGGTCTCCTGTCGATTGACCCTGGCGGGGCAGGGACGTGTTCATGGCGAGCTTATCGTGCATGCGAGGGTTACGGGGTGCGGCAAGCCCCTGATCTGAGGTCCATTTCAAACTCGATCATGTCTCTTAGTGGTATTCCGTGATTGCCGGTGATCGGAACTTCAGGCTTTATTTTGCGAACGGCGTCCATACCGTCCGGGTAGAAAGCTCGTACTCGAAATACGCGTCGCCGGTAGAAGTGTTGGGCGCGTAAATTGTGGTTGGTGGTGAATAAACAGGCTTGTTGAACTGCGAAAGCTTGTATCGCGTCCACGAGGGCCGTGCCTACGCCATGTCCCTCGCCAAAAGCGTCGAGAGTCACGATCTCGCATCGAAAACCCTCAATGGCATAAGTCGACATGCCGACCACGAGATCGCCGTCGCGAGCGGCGAAGCCATTCAGAGATTGGATGTCATAAGTCTGGAACGGTGTGACCACAAGCGGCGAACGGCCTGTAGAGATCACGCCAGCCAGTTGGTCACGGTCTGAATCGGTAAGCGGAACTACCTGTATATCCACAAGCCCGCCCCCGGCCGCAGCCGACAATCCCCAGCATCTGGGGTTAGGCGTTTGGTGGGCCTTCTTCTACTGTGACCTCGGTGATCTGGGGTGCGTGGATCTTGAGGGACATCGTCATGAACATCTCGACGTTGTCGCGCGTCGGGACGCACTCCGGGCACTCCTCGTTGACGCCGGGCAGGTACTTCACGTGTAGGGAAGTATCGCCAAGATCTACAAGTTCCAGCGTGCCGCCCTCGCTGGCGACCATCGTCTCGATGTTCTCAAGCACCATGTTGACCTGTGGGTCCGAGGCAGAAGCGACCATGTGTGGGTCCTTAGTGATCGTTATAAGAGCTGGGGTTATAGGAACCTGAAAAAAACGATCCGGCTTTGCCCGGATGGATATTTTCGCGACTGAATGTAACGCAATTATAGGAAATAGAGCGTTTCGGGGTATTCACTGCTACCATCCGGCCCATCCGAGTTTGTGGATTTTGACCTTATCGGAGGACAGACAAAGGCACGGAGGATATGAGTGCCCTACACAGATAGCAACGGCGTGCGGATCTACTACGAGGTCGAAGGTAATGCCGACGGCCCTCCATTGGTCTTGCAGCATGGATTGACCGGGTACCTGGAGTCGTGGCGAGAGCGCGGCTACACAAACGTCCTCGGCGATGATTACCGACTGATCCTTATTGATGCAAGAGGCCACGGTCGTAGCGATAAGCCACATGAACCTGAGGCGTACGTCCGTGAGTTACGGGCCACGGATGTGGTCGCCGTACTGGACGATCTCGGAATCGGAAAGACCAACTACTTTGGGTACTCGATGGGTGGTCGAATCGGCTGTGCTTTGCTAAGCCACGCCGCTGATCGGTTGAACTGCGCCGTTATGGGCGGGTTTAACCCCTACGCCACGGCATCAGCGGCGACAATCGCTCCTTCGAGCGAGGAGTTCGCTCGCGGCATTGATACGCGGCCCAATCTGATTCCCGAAGTCCGCGCACGATTATTGTCCAATGATCTCGTGGCACTAAGGGCGTCGACCGTGGGGTCTGCGGGCCCGGCGATGACCGACGGTGCGCTAGACCACGATCTGCCGATACTCCTGTTCTCAGGGGAGAACGACGCTCCCATCGACGGTGCCAGGAAGGCCGCAGGCGAGGCCACTAACGGACAGTTTTTTGTTGTGCCGGGAGCGGATCACCAGGGAGCGATATCGGACGTGGAGTTTGTCGGACCACTTGTGAAGGCGTTTCTGGATTCTGTGTGATCCGCAAGCTTGAACTAACGACGACTTACTAGAGGGCGATTAGCTTGATAAACAGGGAGGATCGACATGGCTTTTGTAGATAACGACGGAATACGTATCCACTATGAAGTTGAGGGCGACCCGACGGACCCACCGCTGGTGATGCAGCACGGGACGAGCGGGGACCTCGCTACGTGGAGGGACCGCGGGTTTACTGAGCGACTGGTCGGCCGCTTTCGGCTGATATTGATTGATTCCCGTGGTTCTGGGCAGAGCGACAAACCGCGCGACA
>CAUZRH010000055.1:0-8212 GCA_963582115.1 Dehalococcoidia bacterium | reverse complement strand
ACCGTCCACGAGGGTCAGGTTGGCCCCGTACGCCAGACATTCGACCTGGTTGGCCGACGGAGCATCTTTTGGCATGAACACATTGGCTTCAAGACCGCCAGCGGCGGCGTACGCGGACATCGCCCCGGCTGCGTTTCCGGCTGAAGGCATTGTGAGCTTCATCAACCCAAGCTCTTTAGCCTTGGATACGGCGGCAGAAAGACCACGGGCCTTGAACGAACCCGTTGGGCACACGCCTTCATCCTTCAGTAGCAACCCCGGCGAGCCCACCTCTTTACCCAATCGCTGTGCGTCGATGATCGGAGTCATGCCCTCGCCCAGCGTGATGATATTGGCCTCGTCCTTGACCGGCATAACCTCGCGGTAACGCCACATGTTCGGATCTCGGTCCCGCAACTGAGCCTTTGCACTCGACGCTTTGTCCAGGTCGTACCGCGCAAACAACACCTTTTCGCATGACGTGCAGGTGCGCATCGGGTCTGTGTGTTCGAAGGTCTCTCCGCAGTTGCTGCACTCAAGGTGCGTTATGAAGCTCTCTGGCACGGATACCACCTGATTTTTCTTGGCCAATCGGGGTGAAGTCACGAAGCCACGCAGTCAACGCAGCGACATTGGGAATTGAGCGCATAGAATAGCAGCGAATTGAGCCCCTGATTCGTCCTACTACGGTCTGTAAAGGGGCGTTCAACTATTACGAACTTTCACACAGCACGCAAATACGGAGGCCTGACCAATGGCTCGGACCGCAATCGAGGACCGCTACTACGAGTTGCACCCGAAATCGGCGGAGCTGTATGAGCGAGCCAAGCTGAACTTCCCGAAGGGCGTAACGCACGAGGCCCGGAACATGACGCCGTTCCCCGTCCACATGGAGCGCGGCTCCGGAAGCCACAAGTGGGACGTCGATGGTAACGAGTACATCGAATACAACACAGGCCACGGATCTATGATTCTTGGACAGGCCCACCCCGCGGTGGTGAAGGCCGTGCAGGACCGAATGGCTCTAGGCACCCACCTGAGCGCTTCTTCCGACCTGGAGATCCGCTGGGCCGACCTGGTCAAGCACCTGATTCCATGTGCCGAAAAGGTGAGATTCACCTCCTCAGGTACCGAAGCTGTGATGATGGCGTTACGCATGGCCCGGGCGTACAACGGGCGAACCAAGATCATCAAGTTCTTCGACCACTTTCACGGGTGGTCTGACTACGCCAATGCAGGCGGTACGACCGGCATGGAAGGCATCCCTCAGGAAGTGCTGGACACGATGATCGTGCTGCAGCCCGGCGACATCGGCGCGGTCGAGGCCGCCATCGAGGCGAATGACGTCTCAGCCGTCATCATCGAATCCACGGGCGCTCACATGGGCGGAACACCCATCCACCCGGACTTCCTGCAAGAGATACGGGACGTGACCACGAAGCACGATGTGGTGTTCATCCTGGATGAGGTCGTAACTGGATTCCGCGCTTCTAAAGGCGGTACACAGGAACTCTGGGGCATCACGCCGGACCTGTGCACGCTCGCCAAAATACTTGGCGGAGGACTGCCGGGCGGCGCTGTCGCAGGCAAGGCCGACATTATCAACACGATCGAGCGCGGCCAGATGCTTCACCAGGGCACGTTCAACGGCAACCCGCTCTCAGCAGTAGCGGGCATCGCCGCACTGGAGATGGTGGCGAACTGCGATGTGAACGAGAAGGCGGACGCCGTCGGGAAGAAGCTGAAAGAGGGCATCAACGAGGTTTTCGGCCGAGTAGAGATCCCGGGACACGCCTATGGCATTGGATCGATGATCCACACACGTATAGGGATCGATGCCGAGATCGACGAGTACGGCATCATCCAGGGCACGCCTTCCGGAACGCCGATCACCTCAGACGCCGATCATGAGTTCAAGATGGCGATGTTCAACAACGGAGTCGACAACGGTCGTCGATTCCTCACGATGGCCGTCCACTCGGACGAGGACATCGCCAGGACGTTGGAAGCGTTTGAGAGTTCTCTAAAGCAAGTCCGAGAACAAGGAATGATCTAGCCCGACCCGTGGGGCGATTATTCGAGGGCGTAATCGCCCGTTTATTGTGGTTGCCGAATAAGTACTGTGGCCGATATTGGGAGTAATGAACTGATGGCAGAGCAGGCTGAGGGATTCGATCTTGTTGTGATCGGCGCAGGGGCCGGCGGACTGACTGCGGCCATGTACGGCGCACGTCTCGGACTCAAGACGGTCGTGCTTGAGGGCATGATGCCCGGCGGCCAGATCATCAACGCCGAGAAGATCGAGAACTTCCCAGGCTTCCCGGACGGCCTACTTGGCGCAGACCTCGCACCTTTGATTGAACGACAGGCCTCCGCAGCAGGCGCAGAAGTGCGAATGTTCATGGAAGTCGAGTCGCTGGATTCAGAAGAACCGTACCTGTCACTCTCGACGCCGGAAGGCACGTTCCGGGCTAAGGCCGTAATTGCCGCTACCGGCTCTGACTTCGCCAAACTTGGGGTGGACGGAGAATCAGAGTTTGAGGGACGCGGCGTCTCCAACTGCGCGACATGCGATGGTGCGTTCTTCCTTGATGAGACGGTTGCCGTCGTTGGCGGTGGTGACACAGCGCTGGACGAAGCACTATCGCTCACGACCTTCGTGTCGAGGGTAATCATGCTTGTACGTGGAGACGAGTTCTCAGGGCAGGCTGCTCTCCAGGAGAGAGTTAAGGACCACGCCAAGATAGAGGTCCGATTCGGACAGACGGTCTCTGAAATTCTTGGCGGCGACGCCGGGGTGAATGGAGTCAAGGTCAAGGACAACGCTTCCGGCAAGGAATCGACCCTGGACGTTGCCGGGGTGTTCATATTTGTAGGTACCGACCCGAGATCGTCCTACCTCTCTGAATTCGTTGATCTGGACGGCGGGGGGCACGTCGATACAGACGTTTCGATGAGCACGGCATCGCCGGGGCTTTATGCGGTCGGAGACATCAGGACAGGCTCAGCACGTCAACTTGTGACGTCGGCGGGCGACGGTGCGACGGCAGCGATAGCGGCGCATCGGTACATCGAGTCCCGCTCCTGGCCTGAGTAGGAAGCGTCCTCTAACCCTGTAGGGGGCGGCTGTCTGCCAGCAGTACTTCCAACGCGTCCGCCAGCTTGCCGGTAAACTCCTCACCCACAATCTTCACGGGTGGTGCTGCGCCCTGTTCGGCCTCGATGGATGTGATTTCCAGTCCCGGCATGCCGCAGGGCACTATGTGTTCGAACATCTCCAGGTCTGGTGCAACGTTGAGTGCCAGTCCGTGCATCGCTACCCCACGGCTAATCCGCACACCGATGGCCGCTATCTTTCGGCCATCCGGCTTGTTGCCATCCCCCGGATCTTTGCCGTCTCCGCCGACCCATATGCCGGTCCGGCCAGCAACGCGATGAGCGTCAACTAGATACTCCGTCAGCGTGTCGATGATTGCCCGTTCAAGGGCGGCGACGTAGCTCACCGGGCCAAGGCCCAGAGCGCGAATGTCGATGATCGGGTACGCAACAAGTTGGCCGGGACCGTGATAGGTCGCCTCACCGCCGCGGTCGGTCTCTTTTAGCTCGACCCCTGCTGCGGCCAACGTCGACTCATCAGAAATGACGTGTGATTCGGTCGCACGACGGCCCAGCGTGATGACGTGCGAGTGTTCGAGCAGAAGCAAGGTGTCAGGCAATTCACCGACCACTCGTGCCTCGTGCAATTCACGCTGAAGGGCCAGCGCATCGTCATAGCGCTGCGTCCCAAGCCATCGGACCTGCATTCCGTCAGTCATATCAATAACCCGGGAAGCTTCTGAGGGCTTCCGTCTAGTTGAGCTCCGAATCCGACGTCCACACTTCAAGGTTTCGCTTGAAGGCCTGCATAAATGCCGACGCCTCAGCTCCGTCGATAACCCGATGATCGAACGATAGGCAGATATTCATCATCGACCGTATAGCGATCGAGTCTCCCTGTGGACCAGACAGCACCACAGGCCGTTTGACGATCGCCTCGGTGGTCACAATGGCCGCCTGAGGGTGATTGATGATCGCACCGCCGAGTACCGATCCCAGCGTGCCCGTGTTGTTCAATGTGAATGTCCCACCCTGAACGTCCGCCAGAGCAAGGGAACCGGAGCGTGCTCGTTCCACCAGTGGAGCGATCTTCTTTGCGAGTCCGGCGATACCCTCACGGTCTGCGTCCTGGATTACCGGCACGACCAGCCCGTCGGGAGCTGCGACCGCCAATCCAAGATTCACTCGGCCCTTGAGCCTGATCTTCCCGTCTTCCCAGGTTGAGTTGACCAGCGGATTGTCCCTGAGCGCTCCGGCTACGGCGTAGATGGTGAACGCCAGAAATGTCAGATCGACGCCGTGTCGCTCGCGGAACGTCTGTCGTTGTGCAGTCCTGCAGGCAACCAACCCAGTCATGTCTACTTCCACCGTGCTCCAGGCGTGCGGTATTTCGCTCACGCTTCGAACCATGTGGGACGCAATCATTCGACGTATCGGGGACGGGTCTATGACCAGGTCTTCGCCAACAGGACCGGGCTGGGTAACAGGCGTTGCGGCGGGCGTTGACGACGTTGACGGGCCAGCGTCTATCGCTGTTTGAACGTCCTGCTTTGTGACCCGGCCGTTTCGGCCGGTGCCCGTGACGGTGGAGAGATCGATCCCATTCACCGCGGCAAGTCGGGATACGACCGGGGAATAGCTACGTTCGCCGCTCGACTGTTGCGGCGCAGGAGCTACAGCTGCGACCGGGGCTCGCTTCGCTATCTGGTCCTCAAGCGCAGTGTCCCGGAACGTTCCGCCGGTAGGCCCGACGTTAGCTCCTTGTATGAGAGTGCCCACACGATTGGGTGCAGTCGCTTCGGCCTCGCTCTCGGATGCCGCTTCGGCTGCCTTTGCGGTCGCATCGTCTACATCCATCTGTGCGATAACCGCGCCCATCGGCACGGTCTCGCCCTCTTCGGCGACGATCGACTTCAAGATTCCGGTGTGTGGCGCAGGAAACTCCATGCTGACCTTATCGGTCACGACCTCTACAAGGGCGTCAAACTTCTCGACAGACTCCCCCGGCTGCTTCAGCCATTTGCCGATTACAGCCTCGGTGACCGATTCGCCAACATGTGGGAGCTCTATACCGATAGTCGCCATTAGTACGCCGCCAACTCTCTCATCGCTGCCGCAATTTTCTCTGCGGACGGCATGAACTCGGCCTCCAGAAGGGGCGAAAATGGCATTGCCGGGACTTCGGGTCCAGCGACACGCTTAATCGGCGCGTCCAGGTCCTCAAACGCCTCTTCTGCGATGACGGCAGCGATCTCGCCGCCTATACCGCCTGCCTTGGTGTCTTCGTGGACAACCATAGCCTTACTGGTCTTTCGCACCGATTCGAGAATCGTCTCGGTGTCGAGAGGTCGTAGCGTTCTGAGGTCGATCACCTCAACGTCTATGCCCTCATCGGCAAGCGTTGCGGCTGCTTCAAGGCAGTAGTGGAGTACCAGGCCGTAGCTGATCACCGTCATGTCGGACCCGGTCCGTTTCACGTCGGCCTGTCCTATCGGAATCGTGTAGTCGCCGTCCGGGACATCGCCTTTGACGAGCCTGTACGTGCGTTTGTGTTCAAAAAAGATCACGGGGTCATCGTCACGGATCGCTGCTTTGAGCAATCCCTTGGCGTCATACGGTGTGGACGGCGCTATGACCTTGAGTCCGGGCTGGTGGGCGAACGCCACCTCGATCGACTGCGAGTGAAACAACCCTCCACGTACGCCGCCGCCGTATGGAACACGCAGCACCATGGGAGCGGTTCGACGCCCCTGTGTGCCGTATCGCACCCGTGCCGCCTCACCAATGATCTGGTTTACGGCAGGCCAGATGAAGTCGCCGAACTCGATCTCGGCGATAGGCCGCATACCGTTCACCGCCGCTCCCAGTGCAATGCCACCGATAGAGGCCTCTGCCAGAGGTGTGTCGAGCACTCGCTCCGGACCAAACTGCTCTAAGAGACCTTCGGTGGCGAGGAACACACCGCCGCGCGCTCCGATGTCCTCGCCTAGCGTGAAGACCGCGGGGTCGCGCTCCATCTCTTCACGAATAGCCTCACGCACCGCCTCGATAACTGTCATCTCGGGCATTAGGACTGGTCTCCCGGGGAGCCGGGTGCGTACACCTGCTCGTAAAAATCATGTGGCTCAGGGAAGGGAGCATTTTCGGCGTCTTCGGTCGCCTGATTGACGACTTTCTGAGCCTCCGACTTGATCTCCTCATCCAGAGCGTCGTCTAACGTCCCGCTCGCACGAAGTAGTTTCTCGGTGGCGGGGATCGGGTCCATATCGCGGATTCCTTCAAGGTCCTCCGCCGGTCTGTACCGTGTGTCGTCATCATCGCTGGTATGCGGCAGGAAACGCTCCACTACAGCCTCAACAAGCGTCGGCCCATTGCCGTTCAAAGCCCGGTTAGCGGCAGCGCCAACAGCCTCGTAAACAGCCACGGGATCGAAGCCGTTTACCTCGATACCCGGAATCCCGTACGCGCCCGCCCGGGTCGCCACAGATTCGATGTTCATCTGCTGCGATATCGGCACGGAGATTGCGTACTTGTTGTTCTCGCAGAAGAAGATGATCGGGAGGTCATGGATCGATGCGAAGTTCATCGCTTCGTGCGTCTCGCCCATGCTTGACGCGCCGTCGCCGAAGTAGGCCACGGTCACACGCTTTTCGCCGCGCATCTTGTCAGCCAGTGCGACGCCAACGGCCTGCGGAAGCTGCGTGGCGACCACGTTAGAGAAAGACACGATGTCACGCCGAGAACGGTCGATAGCCCCATGCAGCGGGAACTGGCGTGCGCCGGACAGCGGCTCTCCATCTTTTGCCAGGAATCCCAGGAGTAGCTCAAGCGGCGTAACACCTAGCGCGAGCATCGTAGTGAGCTCGCGGTAGTAGATATAGAAGCGATCACGTTCAGGGTCCAGCGCCTTGATGGCACCAACCTGTGCCGCTTCATGGCCCTGGGCTGAGGCGACAATAGCCGCCCTGCCCTGGCGATTCATCTGCCAGATACGTTGATCAAGCGCCCTGCTGAGTACCATTGTTCGGTACATTTCAAGCAGGTCGTTGTCGTTCAACGGCGGCGGACCGGCACTATTTGCGGCGGAGCTTGTTGATTGTTTAGATGTGGTGGGCGATTGTTCGCTGAGCATATGGTCGCAATTATAGGGACGGAAACGTCCCGACTACGACCCGCGATCAAGGTATCGGCATTCTGGATGTTCATTTAATGGGTGAAGTTGTCCTCGGAACGGCGTTCGTTATCGCCGCATATCTGGTCGGAGCAATTCCGACCGCGCACATCCTTGGACGACGTGCCGGACACGATATCCGGGAGATGGGCAGCGGCAACGTTGGCGCGTTAAACGCCCTTCGCTCGCTGGGGAAAGTGGCTGCTACGATCGTTTTCGTGGTCGACATTGCAAAAGCGTCATTGGTTATGCTGGCCTCTATGTTGATCGGCGTGCCTGACTGGTCGATGTACGCCGGGGCCTTTGTCACGATGCTGGGGCACAACTTCCCCGTATACATAGGTTTTCGTGGAGGGAAAGGCGCTGCCGTGATGACCGGCTTATCGCTGGTGGTCGTCCCTTACCTCACCTTGTTATCCGTCCCGGCCTTGCTGTTGGGGTACGTCATTTTCCGGTCGGCATTCTGGGCAATGATGATGACCTTCATATCAATCAACATACTGACCATCGTGACCGGTCAACCCACCGCACAGGTAGCACTATGCATTGCGTTGACCCTTCTGGTTGGCTCGACCCACCTGTTACGAGCCTTCCGCCTACTCTGGCCGGCCATCAAGACGCTAGACTTTCATAGAATCGGTGAGATCGAATAAGACGTAACACCTGTCGACAGGTCCTGATTCACAAAAATATCAATGAACGATCTAGGAGTAACGATGAAACGTTGGATTCTTCTCGCAGCGCTTTCCATAGCGCTGGTGGCCGCAATTTCCTGTGGCAGCGATGAACCCGAGCCGACGCCGACGTCGGTCCCGATACCGACCGTGGTCCCGTCAACAGGCGACACACCCGTCACGGGCGGCAATCAGTCTCCCAACGGATCCCTGGACACCAGCAAGACCTACACAGCCGTCTTCGATCTGGTTAAGGGCGACGAGTTCGAAATCCTGCTTTATGACGACCTTG
>CAUZRH010000054.1:0-8230 GCA_963582115.1 Dehalococcoidia bacterium | reverse complement strand
CTGTGGATTACGGAGAAACCGGTGTCGTGCCGCCCGGATACATCTTTGTAGTTGCGCCCCAGCGTCGCCACGCCACTATGGCGTCGGTCGGTTTCCGTGCGCCGGAACAGGACCCTGAAGAGCCCCGGAGTACGCCGTACGTAGGGTCAGACGTCCGTTATCACAGGCCGGTGAAGCTGGGCGATATCGTGCACAGCGTCACCGTACTGAACAGAAAATTTGAACGAAGCGGAAATCGATTCATCGTATTCCGCGTAGAGGCGACGGACGACGAGGGCCTGCCCGTAGCCGAGTACGACTACACCTGTCTGTGGGAACGCGGCCCCCGGAGAGAAACCCAAGAACGCGGAGCAAGCAATCGCCCAGACGAACCGAGCAGAGATATCCTGGCTGGGACCGGGACGGTGCTTGTGAAATTAGAAAGTGCCGACACGATTTCCGCTTACGGTCGATTGCCCGTAGGTCGACCGGACGACTGGTTGAGTACGCACACCAACGAGGAGTTCGCTCGCACGGCCATCTTCGGTGCGGCAGTAAACGCCGGCGTCGCCACCGTCGGGTACACCGTTCAGTGGTTGGACATTGTTGAGGAGCCCGGCGTTTTGTGGAACGGTGGGCGGCTGGAGTCACGTGCGCTTTCGCCCGTGAAGGCTGGAGACGATCTCCAGATCATAGGCGAGCGGAGTGAAGTGCAGGAGAACGACGGCCTACGCTCCTACGAAATACTGGCGGTCAATCAGTCAGGCGTTAAAGCGTTCCGATCAGTAGCAACGATTCCAGTAATTCCAGGCGACTGATCAACTGCGCTCGAAGCGACTCCCGGCGTCTTTCCAGCGCAGCGCGTGGTCGTCGGATAACTGTGCCAGCCGGGCGGCATACTCCGGGTCTCTAATATCCGGGGTGGTCATGATCAGAGCATCTTCTCCGTTTTCCACGTAGTAACCCTTGCGCTCGCCGACTACCCGGAACCCGTATTTTCGGTAGAGCGACTGTGCCGCCTCGTTCGACGCTCGTACTTCCAGTGTCAGCTCGTCGCACTCGGTCGCGGCTGCGGCCTCGATAGAGGCGAGGACCAGTAGCTCACCAACACCACGCCGTCTATCAGATTCAGCGACACCTATCGATGCGATGTGAGCTTCCCCGGCCACAAACCAGATGGTGGCCCATCCTGCGCTGCGGTCGCCTCCGTTGTTGACGCCAGAGCCCGGCGACGTCAGGGTCCGTATTCCATCGACCACCCGTTCAACAAGCGAGCTACTTCGCTCTGACCTGCTCGGTTTTGGCTCGTCGTTGTGGACGCTTGCAACCAGAACGACCTGCCCGGTCTTTTTCGTCTCTCGGGCGAAATTGGTCGGCGGCCACAGGGTAGGGAAGACCTCACGCTCCAGATCCATCAACTGGTCGATATCTTCCGGTGTAGCGATGTGGAGCATGTAAAGCCGCGTGTTCGCGGAGTCCCGCAATAACGCGGAATCAGACTCCGGGTTGGACGCCGGAGCATCTTTGGAGCCATGATGCTTTGTTGGCATGGGCAGCGATGGTACGGGGATGGGGCTATCCAATGGCGACGTTATCCGACACGGATTATGGCGGGGATGGAGCAAATAACACGCTTACAGAAGGAAGAAGGTTAGTTCACGCTCCCGCGAAGAGGGCAGAAATGTTTGTGATAATCGCTTTTGGGGTAGACTCGCCCGGCTGGAGGTCCGGACGGGGCCGTTCGTGACGATATGAAAGGGCAAAAAATGGCAATTACCGTAGGTAACGGCGACTACCGATATGAATTGGTTGAAGGCTGGGGGCAACTCCCGGACGGCTGGGAGTTCAAGCAGGTCGCTGCGGTCGCCGTTGACGACAAGGACGAGGTGTATGTGTTCAGCCGCGGCGGACACCCGGTAACGGTGTTCGACAAAGACGGAACATTCATCCGATCGTTCGGAGATGGTGACTTCCCAAGCGCCCACGGAATGTGCTGGGGCGAGAACGACACGGTCTGGCTCGTCGACAACGGCGACCACACCGTGAAGCAGTACACCAAGGCCGGTGAACACGTTCAGACGCTGGGCAACAAAGGCACCGAGGGTGCGGACGGAGAGCCGTTCAACAAGCCGACCGACTGCTCAATCGCTGGTAACGGCGATCTGTACATCTCTGACGGCTACGGCAACACCAAGGTGCACGTCTACTCACAGTCCGGTGACTACAAGTTTGGGTGGGGGCAGTCCGGCCACCGGACCACGCTAAATCCCGGCGGAATTGGCGTCGGTGACGGCGACTTCGACACCCCGCACAACATCTGGGTTCACGAAGAGACGGTGTACGTTGCCGACCGTGAAAACCAGCGTGTGCAGTTGTTTGATCTCAAGGGCAACCACAAGGAAAACTGGACAGACTTCATCCAGCCGACCGATATCTACATCGACCCCCGGCATCCGGATACGGTCTACGTAGGTGAACTGCGAAACCGCATGTCCATCGCCAACTCCAAGGGCGAAGTGCAGAGCCGCTGGGGCCGATTCCCGACGGATGACCCGGGCCAGTTCTACGCCGTACACGGCATCTGGACCGACTCGGAGCAGTCTCTGTACTGCGGTGAAGTCCTAGAAGGTCAGCGGATCCAGAAGTTCCGCCGGATCTAAGTAAACTCTGAGACGGGACCATTTTCACGGATCCCAGTTGAATAGCAGAAGGCCCGGCGTATGACGCCAAGCCTTCTGCTATTCGAGTTTTTAACGGGACCGTCTTTAGCTATCTAAGCCTCGTTTCGGATACCCGCCAGCCGATTGTCGATATCGGGCTGATCGGAATCCGGTCTCTCTTCCTGCGCCGCCCGATACCGATACCCCGTGGCAGAGTAACCACCCTTTTTCTTGCCAATGGTCACCCGAATGGCGATGGCCAGCAAGATTGCGATCACCCCGGCCGCAAGCCAGAGGAACGGATAACTGGCGAACTCGCTCGTTATGGCGTCGCCGATGGCACGAGCCTTCGCAACACCTTCATCCCTGGCAAGTTCCAGCATCCCGGTGGGATCACCCTGAGACTTTTCCACAGCGATCTGATCGTCAATTATGCCCAGGAGACCCTCCTCGGCATAGTCTGCGCCTACGCCGCTCAGTACCTGTGCGAATGCGATCCAGATGATCAGGGCCGTAAAGGTCAGCGCTGACGCACCCCAGATCAAACGAGTGTTCCAGGACCGTCCGCCAAGAACGCCGATCATGAACAGTATTAATAGCGTAACCCCGATGGATATCGCTGCGCCAAGCGGCCCAAGGACAAGACCAAGCCCGCCGCGGAACAGGTCTACGCCGTCCAGATCATCTACACCCTGTCTTACGGCGCGCTCGTCGCGATACCGATCAAAGTCTTCCTGGGTGTATGAGCGTCCGGTACGGATGATGTCCAGCACACGCTCAGCGGTCTGGTCCTGGTCAGAGATCTGTCCCAGCACGTCATCGATATCAATCGTTATGCCGTCGGCGATCTTGTCTCGTATGTCTTCCAGGTTGGAGGAACCCTGTCCTGCGAGCGAGTCGGTGAAAAGAGACTCGTCGTATGTAACGGAACTCGGGAAACGCAGCCCGATAGTCTCTTTGACATCTGTCGTGAGCTGCGAGACAAGTTCTGTCAGGAATTGAGCGATTGGAATGTTGGGGTCGGTACATCCCGGCAAAGTGCCCGATGCGATAGCTAGAACGGCGTTATGTGCCTCTGCCAGAGACCTACAGGGCGGGAGAGCGTTTATCTCAGCAGTTGCCTTGGTTACCGCCAGCTCGGCGACGACGTCGATAGCCGCGTCGCGCTGGTCGGAAAGGTCGACCGTGTAAGCAAGGGTGTCAGATTCCCGTGACATGTAAGCCGACACATTGTCGACGATGCCGTTGATGTGACCCCTCACCCAGGATTGGGGGGTGATTCGGTTGACGGCGTCGGTGATTTCGTCGTCTTCAATGGTGACTTCGTACGACAAAACTGAGATCTGGCCTATCTGGCTCGTAATCTGCGGCCTGATCAACTTGTCGAATATCACGGTATCGGCGTTTGACTCAGTGAGAATATCTTTGGTCACCTGCGTCGCTACCGGAACTCGGTCCTTGAACGGTATGTTGATGGTCAGAGTGTCTGACTGTCCGCTTAGGTACAGATTGAGAGCGTCGAGAGTGGTGAAAACCTGTTCGTCGATCCACTCCGGGGGCACGATCTTCAGGGCCGCGTCGCCGGCCTGTTCTGGAGTCAGGACGAGCCCGAACGGTCCCTGAGTGAAGTCCTGCGCTGCTTTGATGACCGCCGGCCTGATGAGGCTATTGACCAGCACGTTGGCCAGGTCAATTTTGACGTATGTGTCTTCGATACCGGAGAAGAAGACATCTACACGCTGGTTAAGTGCCAGCGGGATAGCGAACTCATCCGTCTCGCCGCGGACGTATGGCATGAACGCCGCCAACGCTTCAGAGGAGGTTTCTTGAAGATACTCAGGCGGGAAGGTCGCCCGTAGAATGGCTCGTGCCTCATCACGGGTTGTTGCGGGATCAGCGAACGTGACCTTGGTCTGTCCCTCAGGAAGGTAGTCGCTGTCTATATCTAGACCGACGTTCACCAAGTCATCCAGGGCGACACGAATGAGATCGTCGTGGAGCCAGTTGTAGAAATCCTGCTCCTCCAACTGATCAGACAGAAAGCTGTCATCAAACAGCGTGTTATCAAGTCCAGATCTGACCGTTCCGGCGGTGAACCAGACCAGCAAAATTGGTATCAGGAGTATCGCTACCAAGCGGCGAATGAGGATCAAGAGAGTCTCCGTTGCGTCGATTTGCGCGTGTGCAAACCAGTAAAGATGCGGTGTGAAGTCTACCGACCTTCGCCTGTTAGTAAGTTATGAAGTTACTCCTCACACTTATAAGAGGAACTCGCGATGCCAACCCCGTCCGCCCCGTAAGGCTATCGGAGTCAGGAACTCCTGTACTGGAAACGATATCTGGAACGATCAACCGCGACCCAGGTAGACCATCGTGTTCGGAACGACGGTCATCTCCAGTACATTAGCTTCCGGCGGCATGGTGGCCATCAAGAGGGCGGCGTTGGCCATATCGATGGTTTCGACCATCGGCTCTGCACCCATGTCCTTGCCGCTGGCTGACCGACCGTCTGCACGACGCTCCACCCAGGTGTTTCCCGGATTCAACTGGCCGCACGAAATGCCGTATTCTCGTCCATCAAGCGCCGTTGACTTGGTTAACCCGGTCACGGCGTGCTTGCTGGAGGTGTAGGGCGCGGACCACTCGCGTGGCCGGTCCGCCGCTACGGATCCGATGTTGATGATCCGTCCGCCACCCTGCGGTTTCATGATTTTGAACGCCTCACGGGTGCACATCATCAATCCGTCCACGTTCACACTGAACACGGCCCGCCACTTCTCCAGCGACAACTCTTCGATAGGGTCCCCGGCGATCACACCGGCGTTGTTGACCAACAGATCAACCCGACCGAACTCGACCATCGCTTTTTGAAACAGCGCAATCACGTCTGACTCGTTGGCGACATCCGTCGGGACGGCCACGGTCTTTACACCTAAGGCTGCGATCTCGCTGGCAGACTCGTTGAGTCGCTCCGCATTTCGTGCGGCAAGTACGAGATCGCACCCTTCTTCGGCAAATGCCTTGCCTATCGCTTTCCCTATGCCCGTACCGCCACCGGTAATGACCGCGACTTTGCCATCAAGTTTGCCCATGTACGTGTCCTCGTATGTTTCTCTATAAATCCGGGAATCTGGGGAAAGCGATCGTTAAGTGACTGAGACAGTCCGCCGGTTGTTAGCCGCGACCCACAAACGGCTGGAGGAGCGGCATTACCGTCATCTCAAGCACATTGGCCTCGGGCGGCAAGGTCGCCATGTAGAGAGCGGCTTCACCCTGCGTCCACACCGGGATCATCGGGTTAGCGTCCGCACCTTCACGCTCACGCGTCGCCGCCATGATCTCGGACTCGGTGTTACCCGGGTTAAGCTGCCCGCAGGAGATGCCGAAGTCCCTGCCTTCAAGCGCCGCTGTTTTCGTGAGGCCGGTCATCCCGTGTTTTGTCGATGCGTACCCCACTGAACCGTGGCGCGGAACCTTCGCCGAGATAGAGCCGACGTTGATGATCCTGCCGCCACCCTGGGGTTTCATGACCTTGAACGCCTCACGAGTGCAAAGGAACGGTCCGCTCAAGTTGATGGAGACGATGGTCTGCCAGTCCTCGAATGACGTGTCTTCGATCAGGCCACTCTGGGCTACGCCGGCGTTGTTGACCAGGATGTCGACACGCCCGAACCGATCAACGGTTTGCTTGAAGAGGCTGATCACATCGACCTCTTTAGTCACATCTGACTGGACTGCCATGGCGGTGCCGCCCCCGGCTTCAAGCTCAGATTTCGCTTTCTCCAGGACTTCAACCCGGCGACCGGATATGACGACGGTGCAACCTTCAGCGATGAATGAATCCGCTATGCCGCGGCCGATACCCGTACCGCCGCCGGTGATGATCGCTACCTTGCCGTCAAGCTTGCCCATATCGTCGGTCTCCAATCGAGGTGTTGAGATGCCGGTTGATTCGTACTGCTGCCATTCGGGGCCGGATCACACCGACCGTCGGAGCAGTTTAGCTCTAGTTGGCGTCGCTCGCAGAGGAAACCTTGTCCACCGCCTCGGGTGCTGTGACCCTGGGTCTAGATGACTTCCTACCCGCCATGATGGCCGAGATAATTGCCAGGACGCCTGAGATGATCAGGATTCGGAATACGATGTGCATGCCTGAAAGGAAAGCTTCCCCGGCAGGTCCGGATGGGTTTTCGGACACAGAATCCAAGTCTGATCCTACCCCCCGAGAGATCATTACCCCGGCGACGATAGCCGCGGCCACCGCAATGGCCATGACGTTTGCGGTGTTGCGCACAAGGTTCAGGAACGCCGCTGCCACCCCGTAGGCAGACCGGGATACCGCCCCAACGGCGGCCGACATGTTTGGCGCCATCCATAAACCTGATCCGACTCCGTGGATGAACATGGCCGGGAGGATCACGGTCAGCGGCGTGTCCTGATCGAAAGTCGAGAAAGTTGCCAGTGTTCCCAGTTGAAGGCTCAAACCGACAATTAAGAAGTTCCGGAAACCGAAGCGGTCTGATAGACGACCTGCAACCGCGCCCACTATCGCCATCATTACCGGAAGCGGCGTAGAAATCAGACCGGCCTGGCTGGCGCTGCGGCCCGTCACTTCCTGTAGGTAGAACGGCATCAGGAAGTTGGTGGGGCCGTTCATAAGGAAGCCGGTAAAACGACCGAATACGGCCCATGAGAACTGGCTGACGCGGAAAATCGTCAAGTCGATCATCGGGGAGGCGACACGTGACTCCCACCGCAGGAACCATGCAAACAGCAGCAAGAAGGTCACGAATCCACCGATGATGAACGGCGAACTCCAACCGAAACGGTTCCCGTTTGTGAGCGACAGGATCAGGATGGCAAGGCCAGCGCTGGACATAAAAATACCCGGCCAGTCGAGTCGACCACGGTCGGACTGAGGATCGCCGCTTACCCGGGACTCGTCGATGACAATCAAAGCCAGAACCGAACCGAAAAGCGTGACGACCCCGGTGGCGACGAAGATGGCGCGCCAGCTGAAAATGTCGATGAGCAGCCCGCCAACCACGGGCCCGCTCACCGCGCCTAGGCCGATGACAAACATGTTCATGCCAAGCGCCTTCCCGCGCTCTTCGGGAGGGAACACAGAGGTGATGATCGCCACCGCCACGGTCATGACCATAGCGGAGCCAAAGCCCTCTATTACACGTCCGCCCAGCAGAATTGGCAGGTTTGTTGACGTCGCGCTGACCGTCACGCCGCACGCCATCACGAGAAGGCCCGCGATGTAGACGCGCTTGCGGCCTATGATGTCGGATAGACGGCCCATCGGCAGGAGGACTGCGCTAATGGTGAGGGCCATGGCAACCATTACCCACGAGGCCACGGCCAGATCAAGGTTCAGGTCGTCAGCGATCCGGGGGAGCGCGATCGCAGTGCCCGAGTTGCCTATTACAGTTGTGAACTGACCCACAGATACGGTTGTGAACGCCAGCCAGCGGTATCTGTCTCTGCTCGATGCGGTGGCGGATGTCGTTTGGAGGAAGTCCTGTTAGCGGGGTTTCAGACTGAGAAGAGCGGTCACCAGATTCTACTCCGGTGTTCTACCGGGT
>CAUZRH010000053.1:0-8341 GCA_963582115.1 Dehalococcoidia bacterium | reverse complement strand
TACCGGCCCTTCGAGAGCCTCAGGGTGGGAGTTATCGCCACACGGCGCTGATGTTTACGTCGAAACGCTGGTGTCCGTATTTCGAGGCAGAAGTAGCAGTGACTTCTCCCACACCCCAACCCTCTCCCGCTGGGAGAGGGGATTCCCACAGCGTCCCACCAGAAGAACGCCCCTCAACCCCCAACACCCTAAAAATAACCACCCCATTGGGGTTTAGAACCAGGCCGACTGCCAGAACTGGTACTCCTGGTACAGACTCTCCTCCGCCGATACGTGGATGGCGAAATAAATCTCGTCGCCCCAGGTATTTGCTGCGGCCTTAATCCTCAGCGCATCCCACACCAGATCCGCCGTCGGCGCATCGTTGAGATCGCCGTCGATAGTCACATCGCCCGCCCTGACCGTGATTCTGCGCGTCGTCTGTGAGGTCATTACACTCGATCCTTCTTCCACTTCTCCCACAACTTTCGTGTCTCATCGTTGAACGGATAGTAGGGCCGTGGCGACTCGCCCGTGCGCTGTGTGTGCTCCAGCACCGCCTGCTCCATCTCGTCATGCTCGATAGCCCACGGCAACACCTCTGCGGCTAGCTGAGATGGAAGCACAACCACACCGTCGTCGTCGCCCATCACGATGTCGCCGGGCCACACCAGAACGCCGCCGCACTGAATCGGCTCGTTCATCTGGTAGGGAAGGATGTGGTCTTCGCCGACGATAGAGGTCGATCCTCCGGCATATACCGGAAAGCCGAACTCCGCCACGGCTGCGCCGTCTCGGATCGCTCCATCCGTTACCACCCCGGCTCCCTTGCGGGTCAGGATCCTTGAGTAGACGACATCGCCGCCCGTGGATACGTGCGAGAGTCGCATAGCGTCGGTGACCAGCGCATAGCCAGGACCTACGGCGTCTACCGCATCCCATCGTGGAGTTGCGTTGAAGCCATTACCGTGCTCGCCCGTTGCGATCCGCTCGGACAGGTCGGGACGTACAGGGAGGCTCCGCAGCGTGACGGCCCTGGCGCACAATCGCCTGCCCGTTACGAGCGGCTTCACGCCGTCCATGAACACCTTGTGATATCCGCGCTGCCGGAGAGCGCTCAGGACGGTTGCGTTCGACACCTTGGAAAGCTGGGCCAGCAGTTCGTCCGAGACCTGTGCGGTGGGTTCCGTCACTTCAACTCCGATGGCCCGATGAGCCAATTAAGGGTGCGTCGTCGTACCAGTCGCTGGAAACTACGCGATATCACGACAAACTACAGCCCTTTTGAGTGTCGATCAATGTCCGTTTCAGACTCCGTATTTGCGAGAAGCGGAAGGATATCGATCGGCCTGTAGATCGACTCCCAACAGGCTGCTGTTTGCTAGACTCACTACCTGTACTCACGTCGACCGGGTGCCGATTTATTTAGTTGGTCCCGGTCGACCGCCATTCATAGTCCGGAGGTCCCATTGGCCCAAGGTGAAACGATCGGCCAACGATTCAGTTCAGCACGCCGGTTCTGGGACCAGAACCTGGACCCCCGCAGACGAGCGATAATTGCGGGTATCTTTTTCTCGATGGCCCTTCTCACTCTGCTATCCAGCGGTTTTGCAAACCTGTCCAAGGGCAATGTCGGGATGTCGATCTATATTTCGCTCGTCGTAACAATGACCCTGGCGCGACGGGGATTCTTCTCCGACCGCGTATCCGTGTTTGTAGACCGGGACGGCGAACGCGTGGAAATCCGGCAGAAGATACGGCCCGTGCTGAAGGCAGACCGTGTCCAGCCGCTTCTTGAGACCCGGATGATGAGCGCCGACGAGGCGTTCGAGATTTATCCGCCAGAGACTCGTGTGATTGGGATCGCACATCGGGGAGAAGCCCGGGCCTACCCGCTGGCCGTTCTCAGCTACCGAGAGGTGGCCTACGACATTATCGGCGGCGATCCGCTGGCCGTCACATGGTCGCCCTTCTGCTATTCCGCACGCGCCTTCAAAATTTCGCAAGATGATCAGTCGAACTTTGCGCCGCACTTCGGCTTTACCGGCCGGGTGGTGGTCAACTCTCCCGTCATGTACGACGAAAATGCCAGACTGCACTGGCTTCAGTATCTGGGTGCGCCGCTGGGGGGGGCGGATATCGGGACTCGGTTGCCCGAGGTGCCTTCGGTCAATACCACGCTGCGGGCATGGACAGACGCCTACCCGGAGACAGAGGTGCTTGACGATCGCGTAGCACCGACAACCGACCTGTTCGATCGCTACTACGCGAGTGGTCGCGCCGGGATGCATCGTGCTCCGCATCGCGACGCTCGCTGGCCCCCAAAAGAGATCGTGGCTGGGACTGACCTGAATGGTGACGCCTGCGCGTTCCCGATGTCATGGCTTCAGATAGAGCCCGTGGTGAACGAGAACGTAGGCGGTGTGCCGCTGGTTGTCGCATATGAAGAGCACACGGCTTCGGTAATGGCGTTCAAGGCGGAAACGGGCGACGGCCGGAAGCTCACATTCGAAGTCGGCGTATGGGATGAGCCAGAAGACGAACCAGCAGATGGCGACCCGGAAGATTGGGACGACGAAGAACCTGAAGAGGAACTTCCAGAAGACGGGCTCCCAGAAAACGAACTTGAAGATGGTGCCCAGGACGAGCTAGAGGAAGAAGAGGACTGGGACGACGAGGATGAAGGTGACGAGTACGAGCCGATGATGCTGTACGACGCCGAGACCGGGAGCCAGTGGCACGCCACAAACGGGACATGTGTCGAGGGTGAACTCGCCGGGGAGCGGCTCGAACCGGTCGCTGCCGGCCTATCGTTCTGGTTCGCATGGACTAATTTCCATCCGTCAACGCGGCTGCCCCCCAGGCCAGACCTGAGCGGACTTGCGCCAGAGTCAAAGGAATCAGACGACTTTGACGATGAAGACACCGAGGACGACGACTAACGTGACGGCGCGTTCCGAGAACCCCGCCACTTATGAGAGCTTGACCGGCCCCGTGACCGGAGTGGTGCTGGCAGGTGGGTCGTCTTCCCGTATGGGCCGACCAAAGCCGCTCGTGATGTTGGGAGGACAACTCGTTCTGGCGCGAATCAAGGCTGCGCTTGACAGGGTTTGCGATGAGATTGTGCTTGTGGTTGCAAAGGACCAGGACGATGCGATCCCGGACACCGGTATCGCACTGGGAATGCACGTCGTGGCAGACCGTCTGACAGGTGCAGGACCGCTCGCCGGGATCGAAACCGGCCTGAAAGCGGTCAACTCTCCGCTGGCTTTTCTGGTGGCCGCTGATCACCCATTCCTGTCAGCCGACCTGATTATCGGAATGGCAGATGTCGCCATCAGGGGCCCATTTGATACTGTCGTTCCCTCAAAGGCAGGTCGGCTCGAGCCGCTGCACGCCGTTTATTCGCCTCAGGCATGGTTACCGACGATTTCGTCAGCACTGGACGCCGGCCGGCGATCGATATATGACCTAGTGAATTCCGCCATAGCGACGGGAGATCCGGGCGTGCACGTGATGGAATACGCCGAACTTGCGTCGTTCGACCCAGACGGCCGCAGCCTGTTTGATATCGACACGCCGGACAGCCTTGCGCAGGCGCGCCGAATGCTGGGGTCTACCGGTATTGTCAGGCCGGACATCAGGCCGGGCGGCCTTTAGTAACTACTCGTATCTGAGTGCTTCTGAAGGGTGGATTTGTGCTGCCTGTCGCGCCGGTATGAAGGTTGCCAGTAACGACGCTGCAACAACGATCCCTACGATGGTCATGACCGTCAGCCAGGGTATGTCGAACGTGATTTCGGTCCTGCTGTTACTGATCTCATTGATGATGTTCCAGCTGATGATCGCGCCAAGGCCTAAACCAAGCGCTGACCCAAGCACTGTGACGAAGATCGACTCCAACAGGAACTGGATCTGGATCATCCGGCTCTTGTAACCAATCGCTCGCATCATCCCGATGGCATGTCTGCGCTCTACGACAGCCCTGAACGACAGGACCCCTAGGGAGGCGACCCCAACGACTAGGCCCAGTCCCATGAAACCTTGGAACAATTTGTTAAACGCATTGTTCTGCGCGATCCCTGTTTTGATCTCATCGAGTGTATCTATGGCTTTCATACTGTTATCCAGAAAGACCGTTTCCATCGCTGCTGCAACGCGCCCAGCATCGACCTCTTCCCCAAGGCGAATCCTGAACGTAGTGAAGGGCAATGAATTTCCAGACAGTTCGGTGAACAGGTCATCACGTGTGATTAGGAGTGCCATTGGTCCGCCGTCGGATTCAGATGTCTCGGCAAACTGATCTATGGCCCCGATCACCGTTCGCGTTGAAGCTGCACCTCTACCTTGGGCTTGGCGTATCTCTATTTCAAATGCGGTGATGGGGCCGATCTCATCTTGGGACAGTCCCACCACGGAGAATTCCGCCTTGCCAAATATGGGAGGCCCGCCGCTCGACTGCAGCATGTCACCGCTAACTACGGCCAGTGTCGGATCGTTCGCCAACGCATCCCAAATGGCCTTAGAAACAGCAGTGGGATTGTCTATAAGAGTACTGGGCGGCAGGTAAATTGGATCGAAATGAGTGATCTCGAGCAGGGTCTCTTCCAGGTATATCTGTTCTGCTCCACGGACGCCCAGCCCTAAGAATCTTTGTTCCTTGGCCCCTTTTTGGCGCGCCTGCGCAGGTATGTCCGTGTGTCCGACAATCAAGTCGAAGTCAGATGCGTTCAAATTCTCTGAATTTGAAATCACCGCCCCGATATCTGTCACAGGTAGATTGATGCTGGTTTCGGCCCTGATATCGAAACCGCCGGTCACCCGATCGGGGGTTTCGTCAAGATCGCTCCCAATGCTGTTCAGGATGGCGAATACCATCATCGTGAATATGACTAACGAGAACATCGCCAATGTGAGCCCTGTACGGAACTTCGACGTCATCGGATATGCGATCGCGGGTTTTAGGACAGCTTTGATAAGCGGTGAACCACTAAACAAAGCTTCTAGCCCACGCGTGATCAGATCGGCGTTGTACATCACAAGCCATACGGAGGATGCCACCATCCAGGTTCCGGAGAGGATGAACATTTCGAAATTGCTATCAAGGGTTCCTGTGATGAACTCAAGCGCGTCAAAGGGCAATGCCCAGAACACCAGAACGGTCGCTCCAATGAAGGTGTAGGAAGATCGGTCAGCGGCAGACTCCCTGATGCCAGATCGTCGAAGCATTCCGCGAAGAAATAGCCCGATCCCAACTAACATCAGGCTGATACCCAGGCTCCAGAACGCCGCCAGATTGGTCGCCAATCCGAGTCCGGCCATCGCCGCACCGACGACAATCAACGGCCAACCGATAGCAAGATATGGCTGGAAGACTTTGAATACTGCCCACACAATTCTGAATCCCCAAACCGGGGGTATCAGGAGAATGATCACTAACACCAGCGGGAGGAATGTGCCCTCGCCGCGCCTTCCCGCGCTCAGCGCCCTGAAGGCCTGATAGAACGGACCGAAAATTGACTGGGCTAGCTGCAACAATCGCGTTCTAAGCGGTGGTGTATCCGAAGTTACGAACTCTTGAGGGAGATCTCGGATTGCTACCACGATGTTGAGACGGCTGACGCGATAAGCAGAGATAGCCACTGTCATCAGCGTGAGTAACATTCCGGCAGAAAACGCGGCCACGACCGAAGTAAGTGTGAAGGAGTACTTGAAGGCGAAAGCGGTATCTTCTTCGTCACCGATAGCTCCGGCCAACATTTTCACAAGGACAAGACTCGCAAGTATTCCAAGGACCGTGCCAATCAGAGCGGCGCCGAGCGCGTAAGCGAAACCTTCGTAAGTGAACATCTGGATGAGATGGCGGCGCTTCGAGCCTACCGCACGGGCGATCCCCATTTCGGTTGATCTCGCGGCCGCCAGCATTACAAACACCAGGAAGATTAGAAGCAATCCGACGATTATCGAAAAGCTACCAAAGATGGTAAAGAAGGTCAGGAAAATGTTCCCGACTAATTCCGCCAGCTCAAGGCTATCGCCCTTTAACTCATCGACGGACAGTATCTGAAGAGTCGAAAACAGCGCCGTGACAGCTAGTGCGAGGCCCGGCCGGCCAGAACTGTTAACTGAGTCGAGAGCTGCAACGATGTGTGCCGCAAGTTCGGAGTCTCCAGCGAGCATCCTAAATTCGTCCGTCACGATGGCATCCGGCGATGTCGTGAACGATGGCTGAGGCGACAGAGCTTCTCCTGCAATTTTAAGCAGCGATACCGTTGCCGTAGGAATTTCGACTGAATTCACCTCAATGTATCGGGCGATATCGTCTCCGGCGTTAAGTTGAGAGAGTGCATCTACAAGTGGGCTGATGCTTGCCAGTCCGTCGTTCGGCCTGGTCAAGACATCTAAAATTTGTTCAGGCGTCCTGGGAAATGCATCTCCGTTGGCGATTGAAGATGCCGTAACTAGCTTCTCACCGAGCGCCGCAATGAAATGTTCGACCGTATCGTCGTTTGACAACGAAGCGAGGATGGCTCCGATGCGAGACGCATGATGGGCAGTAAGTGTGTCGCCAGAAACAAGTTCGTCGATAAGCGAACGTATTTTGGTGGCATCTCCGGGAGAAAGGTCCCCGCTGCTGGTATCGTTTGCGTAGGCGGTCAGCGTCCGGATCACGGTCGGGGACCGCAGGACATCGAATAACTGTTGTGCGACCAAGGGATCTGTCAACAGAATCCGTAGATCCTTTGCCGCTAGTACGGCAAGATCCACCCCGCTCGTTATTCCGCCGGTTACGGATAGGTCTATCCGGTTGACCTGTCCCGGGCGTTCCATAATCCGCTGCATCGCAGATAGCGACATAATCGTCCGATAGTCGTTCGCTGCCAGCCCGTTGTTACGGACGATCGCTTTTGTAGTGAAGGTATGACGTCCACTGGGAGACACAATCTGAAGTCTGTCACCTGTTACTGCATCAAGCTCTTCAGCTGCGGCTCTGTTCAGAAATACTTCGGTATCCGAAAGTGAATCCAGCTTGACCATCTGTCCGGCGAGATCGTGGATCTCGCCGAACCCCTGCTGCCGTGACGTATCAAATCCAACCACGGTCATCCTGGATTCGGTTAATTGCGATTGCATGTCCAGAACGGGCAGAACCTCCCGTATTTGGGGCATCACGCCATCGATGCGCTCGTCAGATTCGACGACTTTGATAGCCAAACCAAGTGTTGTTGAACTCAGGTAACGATCAACAAAGAATGCTGTGCCGTCCGGGTCGTCGGCAAAGACCGCACTTTCTGCATCACCACTGGCTATTGGCGTCCGGAGTCTGAGGTCGGTGTGGCCAAGTGCGTCCAGAGCCACGCCGCGAATCGATCCGGTGACCGTGTCTCCTATAGCCAGTGAGGCAGAAATTATGGTTGTCGACAGCATCAAACCGATGACGATCAGGATGGTTTGCGCTCGTCGTCTCGGGATGTTTCTGAGGGCGAGTTTCAAGAGAATGCGGTTACGCATCGCCATACTGATTAGTACGAGGCTGGTGATCCCTAGAATCGTCGCCAGCGAAATGGACAGCCACAACATCGGGACGCCAAATAGGGTTTCCAAGTTTTCTTAGTTCTCCTAAGAGCCCACGTGTGCAGATGATTCAATTAAGCCGTCACGCATGTTCACGATGCGGTCTGTTCGGCTGCCGACTTCCGGTGTATGTGTGACTAGTACAAATGTTTGGCCCTGAGACTCGTTTAGATCGCAGAGCAGATCCATGATTTGAACGGTATTCTCAGAATCCAGGTTCCCCGTCGGCTCATCGGCCCACACAATCGCTGGATCGTTGGCCAGCGCCCGGGCGATTGCTACACGTTGAACCTGACCGCCTGATAGCTCGTTCGGATTGTGGCCAGCCCAATCAGCCAGCCCCACCTGTTCAAGCTTCTCCATAGCCTTCTCACGCGCCGGACCTGCCTTAACACCGGCGAGCACCAGCGGAAGCTCAACGTTCTCACGTGCAGACAGGACCGGCAGCAGATTGAACGACTGAAACACGAAGCCCATGGACTTTGCCCGGTACTCGCTTAGAGCGTCGTCGGACATTCCTCGCAGGGGCTGTTGGTCGATGAATATCTCGCCTTCATCGACAACGTCCAGCCCTGAAACACAGTTCAACAGAGTGGTTTTGCCGCAGCCGCTTGGTCCCATGATGGCGACCATCTCCCCGCGCTCCACAGTCAGGCTCACACCCTTCAGCGCTTCCACGACTACGCTGCGTGAGCGGTACGTCTTAAATACGTTCTGGGCTTCGATGATAGTGCTGCCGTTTTCCAAGTGTGCCCCCCGTAGAGGCTTATCCGCGCATGTGGCTTTC
>CAUZRH010000052.1:0-8359 GCA_963582115.1 Dehalococcoidia bacterium | reverse complement strand
TAAAGAAAATAACTTCCTTCCTTGGCGATTCCAACGACAAAGCACTCAAGGAATACGACGAGCCTCTCGAAGAGGTCAACGACCTGGAGGCGGAAGTATCCGCGCTCTCTGACGATGAACTCCGGGGGATGACGGACGAATTCCGAAGCCGTCTGGCTGACGGTGAGGATGCTGACGACATTCTTCCCGAGGCGTTTGCTGTGGTCCGTGAAGCCGCTAAACGCGTCCTTTCGATGCGCCATTTTGATGTACAGATCATCGGCGGAATGGTCCTCTACCAGGGCAAAGTTGTCGAGATGGGAACGGGTGAGGGCAAGACCCTTGTCGCAACCCTGCCGTCGTATCTAAATGCCTTAATCGGCCCGGTACATGTCATTACCGTCAACGACTATCTTGCAAAACGTGATGCCGGATGGATGGGACAGGTCCACCACTTCCTGGGATTGACTGTCGGTTGCCTCCAAAACCAGTTCTCGTGGCGTTATGAGCCGGATCGCGATGGCTGGGAACCCGGCGACGACCCGTTTATCTCAGCGACCAAACGGGACGCCTATGCGGCCGACATCGTGTACGGCACCAACAACGAGTTCGGGTTCGACTATCTCCGTGACAACATGGTCGACCAGGAAGCGGCGCTTGTTCAGCGGCCGTTGATGTTCGCCATCGTCGACGAGGTCGACAACATCCTGATTGACGAGGCCCGGACTCCTCTCATCATCAGCGGCCCTGCGCGAGACACGGCGCAGGAGTATCAGCGATTTTCACAACTGGCCAGTCGGCTGACGCCGGGAGAGCATTTCGAAATAGACGATCGTTCTCAATCGATCAGCCTCAGCGAAGAGGGAATCGAGCTGGTTGAGCGTCAACTCAACGTCGATAACTTGTACGACCCAGCTAACTACGAATTAACCCATTACGTAGAAAACTCGATCCGTGCCGAGTTCGTTTACCTGCGGGACAAGCAGTACGTCGTACAGAACGGCGAGGTTCTGATCGTTGACGAAAACACCGGACGGCTGATGGTAGGCCGACGTTACTCGGACGGCCTTCACCAGGCTATCGAGGCCAAAGAGGGTGTTCGAGTCCAGCGGGAGAGCATCACTTACGCCACTGTCACGCTCCAAAACTACTTCCGCATGTACGAGAAGCTGTCCGGCATGACCGGTACCGCAGCGACCGAGGCGGAGGAACTGAACAAAATCTATGACCTGGACGTGGTCGCTATTCCTACGAACAAGCCGTCACTGCGCCTTGACCAGTCTGACTACGTGTACAAAACCGAGGACGGCAAGATGCGTGCCGTTGTGGACGAGATCGAAGTCGAATCAAAGGGTGGACGACCCATTCTGGTGGGTACGACCAGTGTCGAGCGCTCTGAAACACTAACGGACATGCTCATACGACGCGGCGTGCATCCAGAGGTGCTGAACGCCAAGAACCATGCCCGGGAAGCATCAATTATTGCCCAGGCCGGCCGGCCGGGGGCCGTCACCGTGTCCACCAACATGGCGGGTCGTGGTACGGACATCATTCTTGGAGGGAACCAGGAAGCGCTGAACATCGATGACGACGAGTGGCGGGAAAACCACGAGAAGGTTATCGAGCTAGGCGGTCTCTATGTGATCGGGACTTCCCGGCACGAATCCCGACGTATCGACAACCAGTTGCGTGGTCGTTCCGGACGGCAGGGAGATCCGGGAGAGACCCGGTTTTTCACGTCCACGGAAGACGACATGGTCAAACGCTTCGGCGGAGACCGCATCAAGGGGATCATGAATCTTGTCGGCCTGGACGACGATGTGCCTATAGAGAATCGGATGATCACCAAGGCCATGAGCGGAGCCCAGAGCAAAGTAGAGGGCTACCACTTTGAGATCCGAAAGAACCTTGTCGATTACGACGACGTGGTCAACACCCAGCGCAACGAGATATACCGGATGCGCCGAAACGCCCTAGAGGCCGAGGGCCTGAAAGAGGACATTCTTGTCAGGGTAGCGACGGAGGTCGAGGCGATCGTGGCGACGGGATTCGTTGGCGATGCTGAAGACTGGGAAGCGGAGTCGTTAGCGGGAGAGCTCCGGCAGATGTTTGAGTTACCAACGGAGTTCTCCGACCCGGATAACTTCCTTGACTACGACGCCGAAGATATTGAAGACATTCTCCTTAACCACATCGAGTCACTCTGGGAGAGTCGGGTCGAGACCCTTGGCGAAGATATGACCATCAGGCTTGCTCAGGCCATTGTCCTGCGTGCGGTAGATTCGCAATGGGTGGAGCACCTGACCGAGATGGACAACATGCGCCAGGGCATTGGACTGCAGGCAGTTGGTCAGCGAGACCCGCTTGTCGAGTACCGGCAGCGCTCGTATCAAATGTTCCAGGAGTTGAACACCGGGATTGACCGACAGATCACCCGTACCTTCTTCAACGCCGTACTGCAGGAGACGCCTGTAGTTCAGCCTGTTGCACGAGGCAAATTGACGCTTAGCGGCCCGGATGCAGACGCACCATCTGACGCGTCGACTCCAGTTCAGAACGGACGTGCCGGTCGCTCCGCATCCGCCGTACTTGATCGTAGAAGTGTCATGTCCTCAGTGAACACAGGACATGGCGAGGACGCCGCTCTCAATCGAAAGGTCGGGCGTAACGAGGCTTGCCCGTGTGGCAGCGGCAAAAAGTACAAGCGATGTCACGGTCGGGACGCCTGATCTTTCGGTAAAATGCGGCCATGCCGGACTCAGTTCCAGACACGTCGTCCCGTTCCTTTGACAATCAGGCTGTTGCGCAGGTCTTCGCTGACATAGCGACACTGCTCCAGCTCAAGGGTGAGTCTGTGTTCAAAATCCGGGCATATACCCGGGCCGCAGACGTGTTTGAGCACCTTCCCGGCCAGATAGCTTTGCTGGCCCGTGATGAAGACCTGCTCAAAGAAATTCCTGGTATCGGCGATGCGATTGCGTCAAAGACCCACGAGTTGATCACGACGGGCAAGATGCAGTTCTTTGAGAACCTTCGTGGGGAGTTCGCTCCGGGGCTACTCGAGATCATGACCGTTCCAGAGGTCGGCCCAAAGACAGCCCTGCGTGCTGCCGAAGACCTGGGTGTCGAATCCATCGACGACCTTGAGGCGGCTATACGAGACGGATCGTTTGCCACACTCCCCAGGGTCGGCAAAAAGAAAGCACAGAGCATCCTCCGGCATATCGAAACCCGGATGAGCCAGGCTGATCGGATGCCGATCGGTAAGGCGTTGCCGATTGCCGATCATGTGATCGCTGCCCTTTACGAGGCTGCACCGGGAGTACGCCGACTCACCGTCGCGGGAAGCGTACGTCGCTGGTGTGAAACGGCCGGCGATATCGACATCCTCGGGGTGGCAGACGATCCCGAGGCCGTGACGGCGGCGTTTACCGCATTGCCGATGGTCGTGGACGTACTGGGCCAGGGTGGTACCAAAACCAGCGTTATCGTTGCCGGTGGAGCACAGATCGACCTTCGTGTATCGGACGAGCGTCACTTTGGCGCATTGCTTATCTACTTCTCGGGCAGCAAGCAGCACGGCATCCGCTTGCGAGAGCGCGCCCTGCGCAAAGGGATGTCGCTCAACGAGTACGGGCTGACCGCTCAGGATAGTGGAGATTTGACGACGTACGACACAGAAGCCGGTGTGTACAAGGCTCTGGGACTTCCGTACATCCCGCCAGAGCTGCGTGAGGACCTTGGCGAGATCGTGGCTGCCGAGGCGGGCACCTTGCCGGACGTTGTGGATATCAAAGACATTCGGGGCGACCTTCACGTACACAGCGACTGGTCGGACGGGCGCGTACCTCTTGAGGAGATGGTTCGTGAAGCGAAGGCACGAGGTCTTGAGTACCTGGCGATGACCGATCACTCATCGGGCCGTGGTATCGCCAACGGGCTTTCTGTAGAACGCCTTAAGGCCCACAATTTTGAGGTCACCGAGATCGAAAAACAGGTCGGTGGTATCCGAGTATTCAAAGGCTCAGAGGTGGACATTCGCGCCGACGGAACGCTGGATTACACGAATGAAGAACTGGCAGAACTAGATATCGTTATCGCATCGGTTCATTCAGGAATGTCACAACCGTCCGATGTCATGACCGCACGAATAATCAAAGCCATTGAGAACCCGCATGTCACTGCGATTGGCCATCTCACAACTCGATTCGTACTCGAGAGGCCGCCGATCGAAGCTGATTTTGACGCCATATTCCGTGCCGCCGCCGCTAATGGGACGCTTATGGAGATAAACGCTTCTCCTAAGCGCATGGACCTGAAGGACTCCCACATCCGGCAGGCAAAGGAGTTGGGCGTTAGATTTCTGATCGACACTGACGCACACGAACCCGAGAACCTGGATCAACTTCGCTACGGTGTAGGTAATGCACGACGTGGTTGGGCTGAAAAGCGTGACGTTATAAACACGTTGCCGCTCGCCGAATTCGAACGATTTATTGCTACGCCCAAGCCAGCGCGCGCAGCCTTTGTCGCAAATCGGGTCGTGACCTGATGACGACCACCGGTGGCCCGATAGAACCGGATGAACTGCAAACAGTTGAACCGGGTGAAATAATTACCGCCGAAGCAGCGGCGACGGACCCTGAGGAACTGCTGGAGCAATTCCGTTTAGCCTCTGCCAACCCGGATGGCGACTGGCATCTTGCGCTTATCGAAACCATGGCCCTGTGGCCGTTGGCTTCTGAGCAGGTCGATGACCGGAAGTTCGTGTATCTGATCGCCGGGGAAGCATTCGACTGGAGAACACTCGCTGAACGAATTCTGGGCGCACACGATATCCCGATCCCGGAGAAAGACCGCAACGAGCTACTCCTGGGATGGAAACTCCCGGCGGGCTTGAAAGAAGAAGAGTTCCGACGGTTGATTGGATTCGCTAAAGGGGCAGGATTCCTCAATTATTTCTACGGTGTGACGGTAGAGCAGGCGATCCTGCTCGCGGTCGAAGAAGAAGTCAGAAAACGGCGATATGCTCGCGGTTATGCGCCCGACGACGTTGGAGCGGATTTGGCGTTTGAAGTCCTGTACGGCAGCAGTCGTGCTGATCTAGTCACCGAGTTTTCCGGCGAGACGGGCAACCGCGTGAATCGACAGCCCCGCGGCCCGGAGCGCACAGCCGGAAACCTCGGCAATATTGATCAGTTCACGTACTGGCTGTTCCAACGTCGATTCAAGAATGCAGACCCGGCTCGAATTGCAAGCGACACGCGCAAAGGGCTGGAGTTGTTAGAGCGAATGCAGAAAGCGCAGAGTCGCAAGAACAGCGAACAGGCCGTGGAACGTCCATTCATCGACCTCGGCGATCTACACACGTACAAGGCCCCGCCTAGATACGCGAGAAGAGTGCACCGTCGTCCAATTACGACGTGATACGGATCCCTACGAAGGTCCCGCGTTCCTGAATGTGTTGACCGTGCGATCGCGGATGGCGTTACGAGCTGGAAGACACGATGGCCGTGTCACGGTTGGCGATGGAGACGGCCCTGTGGCCTCTCTACGAGGTCGTCGACGGCGAGTACAAGCTGAACGGCCCGCGTCACAAGTCGAAGCCGGTTACTAAATACCTAGCTTCACAGGGTAGATTACGACACCTGATGCATGACAAGGAACCGGTCGTTATCGAGGACATTCAGGCCAATGTGGACCGGGAATGGAGTCGGCTACGCGCAAAGTGCGGACTTGAGCCAGAAGTCGTCAAAGAAGAGGCCCCCGTTGCTTCGGCCGATTGACCCGGAACAGGGGCCGTGCTAGCGTCAAAACCCTTCACAATGTAAAACGCAGTGAAGGGAAGTAGTACCGTCTGGCAGGCACGAGAGAGCCGGGGATAGTGTGATCCCGGTGCCGAAGTCATGCGAGAAGTCGTCCCTGAGCGGTTGGCCTGATTCCGGATCACCGGCATAAGGCTGAACGGTAGCTACCGTTAACGGCATCGAGAGGCTCTGGCCGGCTAGACCGATCAGGGCAACGAAGGTGGTACCGCGAGGCGAAACGCCCCGTCCTTTGATGGACGGGGTTTTTTATTGTCTGCCGAGTTTTCACGGTAGCGAGTTTGATAGCAGGACATTAGATGGCTACGACAAAAGAAAAATGGGTAAAGCCGGTAGACACGTCTGCTCTGCCACGACGCTTCGAACCGGAAGAGGCGGAGCCGCGCTGGCGCGCCCTCTGGGATCAATGGGGTATCCACAACTACGACCCAGAACGTCCCAGAAATGAGACCTTTGTCGTAGACACGCCGCCGCCGACCGCCAGCGGATCGCTGCACGTGGGGCACGTGTTTTCGTACACACACCAGGACCTTATCGTTCGCTACCAGCGGATGAAGGGCCGGAACATCTTTTACCCGATGGGATGGGACGACAACGGTCTCCCGACGGAGCGACGCGTTCAGAACGTATTTAATGTTCGCTCGGACCCGTTCATGTCGTTTGACCCTGATCTCAAAGTTGAGCGTGTCGATCCCAAAACAAAGCCTCGCGACCTGCCGCGTCCTACGGTTATCTCACGTCGAAACTTCATCGACCTGTGCCACATCATTACCGCAGAAGACGAAGTGGCGTTCAAAGACCTGTGGAAGATGCTGGGACTCTCGGTGGACTGGAACGAGGAATACGCCACCATCGACCACCGGTCCCGCAGCATCGCCCAGTACAGCTTCCTTGACCTGTACGAAAAGGGACACATCTACCAGGTCGAAGCGCCGACCATGTGGGATATCGACTTTGCCACAGCGGTAGCGCAAGCGGAGGTCGAAGACCGGGAGCGCGACGGATCGTTCCATGACATCGAGTTCGGTACGGAAGACGGCGAAACCTTTGTAATTGCCACCACGCGCCCGGAACTACTGGCGGCGTGTGTTGGCATCGCAGCACACCCGGACGACGAGCGCTACAAGCCGTTGTTTGGCAAAAATGCGATCTCACCGGTCTATCGCGTGCCGATTCCGATCTTCTCGACCGAACTGGCAGACCCGGAGAAGGGCACCGGCGTGCTCATGGTCTGCACGTTCGGTGATCAGACCGACGTCCAGTGGTGGCGTGAGCAATCATTGCCACTTCGACAGGTGCTTGGACGTGACGGCCTAATAGTTGAGCGGAATTACGGCGATGAAGGGTGGGAAAGCAACGACGTTCTATTGGCCAACGCCAACTATGCGGAGATCATCGGCAAGCGCGTGAACCAGGCACGCCGCATCGTCGTGGAGCAGTTGCGTGAAGCCCGAAATGCTGCACTTAGCGGTGGCGGAGTACCGCTGCAGGGCGAGCCACGCCCGCTCAAGCACGCCGTACGGTTCTACGAGAAGGGCGATAGCCCGCTTGAGTATCTGACCAATCGACAGTGGTTCGTTCGACTGCTGGACAAGAAAGACCAGCTCATCGAGCGTGGCCGCCAGATCAAGTGGCATCCTGAGTACATGGGCAAGCGCTACGAGGACTGGACGTCCAACCTGGGATTGGACTGGGGCATCAGTCGACAGCGCTACTTCGGCGTTCAGATCCCGGTCTGGTATCGGCTGGACGACCAGGCCAACCCAATCTACGCAGATCCAATCCTACCTACCGCAGACATGTTGCCGCTGGACCCGATGTCGACCTCCGCTCCCGGTTTCGAGGAAGAGCAGCGTGGACAGGCTGATGGTTTCGCCGGAGAATCGGATGTGTTCGATACATGGTTCACCAGTTCACTTTCGCCGCAGATCGGCGCTCGCTGGGGGCAAGATGGCGAAAAGATGAACAATCTGTTTCCGATGGATGTCCGCCCACAGGCGCACGACATCATCAGGACGTGGGCGTTCTACACCATCGCCAAATCGCATCTCCACCACGACGACGTGCCGTGGCACAACGTGGTTCTAAGCGGATGGATACTGGACCCGGACCGCAAAAAGATGAGCAAGAGCAGGGGTAATGCCGTGACCCCTGTTGGGATGTTGGAAGAGTACGGAGCAGATGCCATCCGGTACTGGGCCGGCAGCGCACGACTGGGCACCGATACTGCTTTCGATGAACAGGTGTTCCGGGTCGGCAAACGGCTCGTCACAAAGATCTACAACGCCGGTAAGTTCGTCCTGTCGCAGGAAGGTCCCGAGGGAGAAATCACGAACGAACTGGACCTGGCGTTCATCGCAGAACTCAAGACTCTTGTTGAACGGGCCACTGCGGCATTTGATGAGTACGAGTATTCCCGTGCACTGGAAGAGACCGAGACCTTCTTCTGGAGCGCTTTCACCGACAACTACCTTGAGCTGGTGAAGAAGCGGGCTCGCACAGACGAAGACCCAGAGGGCAGGGCATCGGCTATCGCTACGCTACGGGTTGGCCTA
>CAUZRH010000051.1:0-8405 GCA_963582115.1 Dehalococcoidia bacterium | reverse complement strand
ACTCAGGTGTCTCGTGTTCATAATGATCAGAACAAATGTTCTACTAAGTGATGTAGTGCATTGGGATGTGAACCTGAGATGCGGGAGGAGATCGGGATGGGTGAAGTGGAGTTGGGGGGGGCGATCTGGTTGGCGCTCCCGTTGTGCCTCGGCCTCTTGTCGTGTGCCTGAGATGCGGTGGCGAAAGTACGGTGCGGTTAGAGAAGACACTTGTCGGGGCGAACACTTGTTATCGATGTCGCGGTTGCGGTCACATCTTCAGTCCTGTTGGCACCGTTGGCGAATAGTCGTTCCGAGGCGGTCTCGAAGCCTGACGTATCGCAGCAGTCGATCTGGGCGAATGATCCTGCAGGTTTTGTTCAGGACCAGCTCGGCGCGCAGTTGTGGGACGGGCAGCTCGAGATTCTTGAGGCTGTACAGGATCACGTTCGCGTTGCTGTGCGCTCGTGCAATGGGTCCGGCAAGACCTACATCGCTGCGCATGTCGTGCTGTGGTGGCTGATGGCGTTCCCGGAGTCGATGGTGATCACCACAGCGCCGACCGAGTGGCAGGCTCGAGAGGTGCTCTGGCATGAGATCAGGCGTACCTATCGCGGGAGCGAAGAGCTCGTCGACGGAAAGTTGACTCGAACAGCGCTGGAGCTTGGCGACAAGCACTACGCGCACGGGATTTCGACCAACGAACCGGAGCTGCGGTTGCTTGAGGGCGCTGTGAATCGGACGCTTGCGCCAATGTTCAGGGCACCGGGCGGCCCGGAGCTACGGGTGCACTTCGACCTGGGAGATATCGAAGCACTCCAGGAGTCCGAAAATGACCATGTGGACCGGCTGGTGAAACTGGTGAGTGCTGGTGTCTTAACGGTGAACGAGGTGCGCGCCGGACGTGGGCTCGGGCCGGTGGACTGGGGTGACCGGCCGGCTAAACCGATCGCGAGGGAACGGGAGAGTGCTGCTTCGGCGTAGTTAGGGACGTGTTGGTCGTGCTCCGGGTGAGTCGGCTTGTACCTTCGATGTGGTCGCCGCATACTCGAGGCGTGCTAATCACTGATTCCCGCGACCTCGCCGATTTTTGTAAGCGGCTTGAGGGCGCTCCCTACGTTGCCGTTGACACCGAGTTCCTCCGCGAGAAGACCTACTGGCCAAAGCTGTGTCTTGTACAGGTCGCCTATGACGACCAGGCTGCTGCTATCGACCCGCTCGCCCAGAACATAGACCTCGACCCGTTGTTCGATCTAATGGATGATCAAGACACCCTGAAGGTTTTTCACTCGGCTTCGCAGGACATGGAAGTGTTCTTCAGCGTGGCCGGGCGAATCCCGGAGCCGATCTTCGATACGCAGGTGGCGGCCATGGTGGCCGGGTATGGCGAGCAGGTTGGGTATGCCACGCTGGCCTCGCAGATTGTCGGTGTCACGCTGGACAAGTCGTCGCAGCTCACCGACTGGTCTCGGCGGCCGCTGTCGGATCGCCAGATCGAATACGCACTTGGAGACGTAACCCACCTCTGCACTATTTACGAAGAGCTGGAAGAAAGGCTCGAAGAGACGGGTCGGGCGTCCTGGGTGTCTGAAGAGATGGCCGCGCTCGCCGATGTCTCGTCATACCAGGTGGACCCGCGCGGGGCCTACCGTCGGGTTCGCATCCGTCGACCCAGCCGCAAGGCGCTTGCGGTGCTGCGGGAGGTGGTTGCGTGGCGAGAAGAGACGGCGCAGCGGCGTAATCTGCCTCGCAACTGGGTGATACGGGACGATGCGCTGGTCGAAATTTCTACTCACGCACCACGAAATGTCGCCGACCTTAGTCGCGTGCGCGGAATGCATGACAACATGGCGAATGGTCGGGATGGGAAGGATCTACTGGACGCTGTTCAGAGGGCGCTGGATATGCCGCAGAACGAGTGGCCGGAAGTGCCGCCACGTCGACCCACGATACGTGGCCACGAGGCACTCGTAGCGCTTCTTCAGACGTTGCTACGGCTGCGTTGTGAGGACCATGACGTCGCTCCCAAGCTGGTCGCCACGCGTGACGAGCTGGATCGAATAGCGACTACAAACGACGAGGATCTACGACCGCTCCAGGGCTGGCGACGTGAGTTGTTTGGCAACGACGCGTTGGAGATGAAGGCCGGACGCCTGGGTTTGACGGGCGATCGCGGCCAGGTGCGAGTGCTGACGCCGGACGAGCTGGATTAGGCCCCAGTGGGCCTATTATTTTTACTGCCCCATGGCGTGTTGAATCGGAATTGACGATACGCCCTCGACTGTTCGGATAATCTTCAAGAAATGGCTCGACTCCAGAGCCCGCCCTGAGGCTAACGCAAGCCCACCCTGAGGCTCTCGAAGGGCGGACGTCTTGTGCTGGATGGTTGTCAAGGACGAGCGGTTTGATATTGCCATCCTGAGCCCGAGGTGAAGGATCTCACGGGTATTTGCCTTCTTGGGTCGTTGTTAAGGAACCCTCGCGTCTCTTGTGGCTGTTTGTTGTCGCGTGTTCGACCGTTTTTGTTGAACCGCCGGCCTTTCGAGACCCTCAGGGTGGGTTTGTTTTCGCCTCAGGCTGGGTTTTGGCTTGAACCGGATATCTGGGGCATTGGAGTAGGGCGCCTGTCCGGGCGTATTGCCATATGCCTCTACGGTTGTTGCTCCACCTCTTAGGTTTCGCCTGAGATAATGGCGCTATTCACATATTTGGATGCCCGATTACCTCAATTACTAGGGAGAGCCGCAATCTATGGAACCCCGCGTTCATGTCAGCGATGAGATTCTTGATCGATTTCGGAAGGTCACATCGGCGACCGTCTACAGCGCGGTGTGGCGGCATCCGGTTGAGGGGAGTGAGTGGTTCGCTTCGGCCAACTGGCAGCGTTGTCTGATGAAGAATGTCTTGCCGATGACGCACGGAAAGACGATGGTCGGTCGGGCTCGTACGCTCAGGTTCGTGCCGCCCCGTCCAGATTTACTTGAGATCACTCGCCAGGGCGAAAACTCGCCGGAGTACATCGCCATGGGCACGTGTGGGCCGGGCGACATTCTGGTGGTTGAGGCACACGCCGCCGAACCGCAGGCCAACATCGTCGGCAACATGAAGGCTCGTCAGCTCTGGCACAACGGAGCGGTAGGCATCGTCACGGACGGCGGTATTCGCGATCTGGACATGATCGTTGAGGACTACGGCCTTCAAATCTTTGCGGGTCATCGGTCGCCGGCCGGAAATCTGCCGTGGATCGAAGCTTACGAAGCCAACGGAGCGATCAATTGCGGCGGTGCGCTGGTGTTTCCGGGAGACGTGATTGTTGGCGACGACGATGGCGTGGTGGTCGTACCGTGCCAGCTTGCGGAGGGCGTGATCGACTGGATCGAGGAGCAGGACAAGGCTGAAGAGTTCGTTATCGGTCTGATCGACGCGGAAAAGGCGCCTCCAGGCCGCTACTATCCGATTTCCGAGGAGACCAAGGAGCGCTACCGACGCTGGGTCGCCGAGGGTGGTGAGTCTTAGACTGGCGTGAATTAAAGGGTCAAGAAGAGATCATATTTTTCAGGCTGTCGAATCGTCTGGATCGGCGAGGCTTAATAAAGCACTGAGAGATCCCCAGACGACAGCGATCGAAAATAGTGCGAGTACCCATAAGTCCTGTAATCGGGCCTATCCATTTTCTTGGATCTCCAGCGCCACATACCCAACACCGAGTCCTCCGACGGCAACGCTGAACACTCCTGAAATCAGGGTTGGGACGAAGAACCCACCGAAGAACATGAGAACTGCTCTAAAAACATGCCCACCATCCATCGGATATAGGGGCAAAAGATTTAAGGCGTTCAAGTACACGTTGATAGCAAGCAGCCATGTCCAATAGAACTCTCGGATTGTCCCTGATAACTGCATCAAACCACGTGCTTCGGTCCAATCAGGTGAGTCAAGAACGAATCTCCATATGACGATTGAGGTTAGGAGATTTACGCCCGGGCCGGCGAAGGACGTCCAGGAGTACTTTTTAAGCGGAAGTCGCCATTGCGACATTCCGGTTTGTGCTTCTGTGTACCCCCCCCCACAGTTCCAATGCGATTGTTCGAACCTTGAAACCCGCGGCGGTGAATGCGATGGCGTGGCCGATCTCGTGGAGAAGGATTGAACCAAACAACATTCCGACACCGATCAGTGGCAGAAGGTATTCATCCTCAGATGCTGGAGCGTCCAGTAATAGATGGAGGTCTTCGTTCCAGATCTGGACATATATGAATACCATTCCAAACTAGGCCGAAGTACCGATATTGAATCTGAAGCCAGATTTGTCGGCGGACCCATCTATCGAATTGATCTCTACCGTCCTCTCATCCTCAACCAATACCAACTTCCTGCAAGTAGCCTGAGTTGGTACCTGTAGCTGCATACTAAGACCCCATAGGGAGGTACCTGACATATGGAGACGATTTTTTCGTCCGAGCATCCGCCGAAGACGATGGTACTTGAGAGAATGGACGACGACCGGTTGAGGCTGGTTATTTCGCTGTCCAAACTGGGGCAGACGACGATCCTTGAGTATTTTCTTGATAATGCCGACGTTGACTCTTTGAAGAAGGCGCTGGCCTGATGGCGGATGCCAGAGGTGGCCCTTCGACAGGCCCTGGAGATGGGGCCTTTACAGGAACCGGTGGCTTTGCTGCTTCACTCAAAATAGGCGGCGGTCCGTCTCTCTTCTGGAGTGATGTGACCGTACTCGGGCGTCCGCGCGTGCTGATCATCGACGCAGTTGAGGATATAGACAGTTGGGAGGCGGAGGCGTCAGAGAAGATCGCCGCCAGCCTGGTTCGACGGGACATTCCGGTTATCGGCGGTAAGCCGGTGCATGTGGCCGGTGCAGCCGACATCGCCGCCGCCGTGCGGTCGGCAGACGACTTCAATTGCGTATTCCTTACCGCCCGGGCCGATGCGTCGCTGAGCGCCGCCGAGTGCTGGAACACCCTGAACGACTGCCTCAAGGGCAAGACAAAGCTGCTTGCCATGTGCACATGGGACTCGGCAGACGCTGATGTGGCGGCGGACGTGATGGCCCGTGCAGACTCATTTGCGCCGATAGCCGTAGCACAGCAAGAGCCGATGTCCGGTCGTGGTGCGAGCCTTTTCTTCATGAAGTTCTTTGCAGAGCTGGATATGCACTCGGAGGCGTCCAACTCTATGACCGGCAAGATGGTGTGGTTCGGCCACTCCAAGGCCCGTGAAATTATGCGACGTCGGCACTACGATGGTCGCGTTGGATTGCGTAGCTAAGGGGAACCGCATGGCACAACTGAAGATTGGCGACATCACGGTCACGGCCCTGTCCGATGGCCGGATGTCGTTTGCCACGAGCAACCTATTCCCTGAGACGCCGGAAAGCGTCTGGGACGGCTATCGAGATCGGTTTCCCGAGGCATTTGACGCGCAAGGTTTCTACACGAACATCGGCGTGTTCCACCTGGCATCAGCCGGCAAACAGGTCCTTGTCGATACCGGCCTCGGCCCACACGGCGCATCGGGCGGCAGGCCCGGTCCTCCGGAGTTGATGGAGGATATGAGCAGCAAGTCGATCTCGACCGATGAGATCGATTCGGTGTTCCTGACGCATCTGCACGGCGACCACGTTGGCTGGAATCTCAGCCACGACGACGACGGCACTCGGCCGACCTTCCCTAACGCCCGGTACGTGCTGCAAAGGGCCGACTGGGGCCACTTCACGGATGCTGGCTTCTTGGACGGCGGTCGCCGGGACGCAGCGCACGACACCTATCTGCCGCTGCCTGAGATGGGCGTACTGGAGCTTATAGACGGCGAAACAAACATAGCCCCAGGGCTGGACGCCTACCCGACGCCGGGCCACACGCCCGGCCACCAGAGCATGCTGATCTCGTCTGGTAGAGAGAGAGCGCTCATCATCGGCGACGTGATCGGCAGCCCGATGCACGTGACGGAGCCGGATCATCTGTATCGCCCGGACGTTGATCGTGAGATGGCACAGAAGTCGAGACACGATGCGCTGGATCTGGCTGAGGGCGCGGATATGACCGTAATCGGCAGTCACATGACGCGCCCGGGTTGGGGACGGCTGATTCGCTGGCAAGGGCGTCGCTACTGGCAAGCCCTTTGAACCGGTTTGCCGGGGGTTATTTACAGAGAGTTTTGCTTGGCATGGGCCTTGTTGTGGCCTTTGCTCTGGCGGCCTGTGATGGTGGTCTATCTGAGGACGAGGTGCAGGTTCGCGTGGACGCCGGTGTGGCTACTGCGTTAGCTGCGATTCCGGGCGTTCCCACGCCGCAGCCCACGCCTACGCCTGCTCCTACGGCCACACCCGGTATAGCGGCCACTCCTCAGCCGTTTGCTACGCCGAGGCCGACTTCCACGCCCGCGGCTGTTCCCACGCCGCAGCCCCCTTCAACACCAGTTGCTCTGGCTACTCCGCAGTCCACCGCTACGCCGCAACCAACGGCGACTCCGCCACCGACCGCCACGGCACAGCCACTTGCTACGCCGCAACCAACGGCGACCCCGCAACCGACCGCCACGGCACAGCCACTTGCTACGCCACAACCGACGGCGCTACTGAACGATATTTATCTGCAGTCTCATGCTTCGGTGTACCTCGTCGCCGGCTTTGGGCAGATCGGTACGGGGTTTCTGTTTGAACCCGGCCTGATTCTTACAAACCATCACGTGATAGTCGGTAACTCCACGGTCGAAATCTGGGATGGCATCGGCAACACGTTCACCGGCACGGTAGTCGCATCGGATACTCCGCGTGACCTGGCCCTGATACGGATTAACCCGACCGATACCAGCGCGATCCCTCTAACGCTGGCGAGTACGGTCGGTCCGGAATCGGTCGCTAAACCTGTTCTGGCGATCGGCTACTCAAATACGGAAGCTGTTGGCAATATCGGATCAGCAGGTGCGAACGTTGGTGTCGTTACGAGACTGGTGACTATTGACGCACTTTTGGGGCGGGGTTTCGAGATGGACGCGCCGGTCGACCCGGGAGATAGCGGCGGTCCGATCCTGAACCAGGATGGTGAAGTCATCGGAATCAGTCGGGCCGTCGTGGTTGCGACAGCGGGCGGTCAACGCGTGGTCGGCACTTTCCTGGCGATAGCTATCGATGAGGTGCATGTGGCGCTGCCGGTGATGAGGGCGGGTATTTCGCGCTAGGGGAACCCCAACGGGGACGGGGCGGGCCCTCTACGTGCCTGTGACCTCACCCCAGCCGGAGATTCCCTCGTCCGTAGAGACCTCGAGGAAGACGTATACGCGGTCGGCACGGCTTGCTGTCCTCTACGGTCTCAAGGTACGGGGTGGGCCGCTTATCAGTCAGGGAGTGACTTTGGTGATCTTCGCAGGGACTCCGTCCTGGGTATGGCATCTGGACGCGTAAAGACGGCGGCGATCCTATACCGGTATGAACGGAATCGGGCGAACAGCCGAATCGGCCCTAATCTGGCGCCCTTTAGCGAGTCACCTAGCTACGTTGTAGCTAGCGGTTCCTCGGACTCCAGAGCGCCGTGTTCAGCCTCGAGGAGGCCCTGTTCGTCCATCTGCCTTGCGGCGTAAACGATCACACCGGCTGCGTACTCTAGGCTGACCTCTGATGTGTTCAGCATGAAGTGATACAGGAACGGATCGATCGGGTTGGAGTCAAATGCTTTCTCAAAATACCGTGCCTGCGCCGCATCGGAATGCTTGATCAGATCCCTTCCCGCTTCGAGGCTTGGCAACTGCTCGCGCCCTTGAATGCGGCGTGCTCGATCCTCAGATTCGCCAAGAAGACCGACCCTTAGCACGCCGGTCGTTCCCCTCAGGATTGCGCCTCCACCTCTGCTGAGTATGACCGCATCGCCGGCCGCAGCGATCTCTCTGATCACTTCAGCCGTGGTGTCGATGAACTTGGACTCGTGAAGCTCCTCGGCGCGTGTCGCCGGTGCCGTCTCGAAGTCCCGGTACGGCCGGGAGACCAGAACTTCCATCCCGGGTCCGAAGTAAGGATCGCCCGCTCCCGCGCTCCCGGTACGCTCCAGGGTGCGCTGGATGAAGGAGATAAAACGGTCGCCGCGCGATGGTACGCGGCGTTCGGAATCCTGTACCGCCTCAACGGTTGCGCCCACTCTTCTGCCGATTTCGGATAGTAGTAGACGGTCGACGAAATCCAGATCCAGAGCTTTGGCGACCAGTCGGCCCACTCCGGGACCGCCCGCCCCGACTCGTCCTTCGATAGTAATTACCGGCATATGACCCCTCGATTGGTACTGAGATCAGGTGTCGTTGGACCCGAAGGATAACAGGTGAGGCGGGTTGGCTTGTTGAATACGTCTTAGTCGGGCGTTGACGGAACGGCAGAAGCCGCTTAGTTTTTAAATAGAATAAATGTTCTATATGCCAGTAAG
>CAUZRH010000050.1:0-8428 GCA_963582115.1 Dehalococcoidia bacterium | reverse complement strand
CCCTCTTCGCCGTCAGATATTCGCCTCGGCTTCGTAAAGATCGCCAGCAACAGGCCCATTGCAGAAAACGCCGTTACCAGCACGTAGGCGGCGCGCCAACCATCAATGAACGCATCGCCCGCGCCGGGTGTGTCTGCGATCTCGTCCAGTGCGATATCAAACCCGCGTGACACCATCACGCCCACCACTATTGCGGAGGCGATCGCCTGCCCCGTCACGTTACCGAAGTTTCGGGCGAGGTTGGTTAGAGCGCCTACAACGCCGAACCTCGATGGCGGCACCGAACCCATAATCGTGCTGCTGTTGGGAACGTTCCAGAGCCCCATAGCGAGGCCGTTGACGAACACAACGATCATCACCAGCCACATTTCCGTTTCGCCGTCAACATAAGCGAAGGCAATTGCGGTTGCGATAAGAATCATGAAACCGGCGATCAGGAACGGTCGCTCGCTGAATCGATCAGACAGTCGACCGCTGGTCTGCGCCGCCATGCCCATCCCGAGCGACGTGAGAAACAGGATCCCCCCCGCTGCGCCCTCGGTAAGGCCACGGAAACTGATCAGGAAAATCGGAAGCATGAATCGGGTAGCCGTCGTGCCCATGAAACCCAGGACCCGTGTCGCAATCCCCAGGCTGAACATGAGATTGTTGAACATCCGAAGTTCGAGCATCGGCGCACCTGAACGCAACTCCCATGTAACGAACCCGGCCATCAGGATGACCACTCCGGCGATACCGCCGAGTATGAGCGGCGAGAACCAGCCCACGCCCAGCGGGTTGTTGATGGTGATCACAAGGAGCGTGATCGCCGCCGCCGACAGAAAGGCTCCGATCCAGTCGAACGCCTGTTTGGCAGTATCGCGGCCCCGACTGACCTTGTCTTCGTCCAGCACGAAAAGGGCGGCGATGAATGCGATGGAGATCGGCACCACCAGGATCAGGAACATCACTTCCCACGGGAACCACTGGAGTATCAGCCCCGCCACGATGGGGCCAAGCGTGCCGCCAACGGCGACTGCGGTGGTCTGACTACCGATCGCCTTGCCTCGCTCGTTGGCCGGGAATACGGAAATCACCATCGCCATACCGACCGACTGGCCCATTGAGTTACCGATGGCCATGACGATGCGGGCAACGATCAGGATCCCGAAGGTAGGCGATAGGGCGGTGAAGACTGCGCCACCGGCAAACAGTATCAGGCCCATCAGGTGGACCCTTTTACGTCCAATTATGTCGGCGAGCCTGCCCATCGGCATCATCAAGGCGCTGATCACTAGAGCCTGGGCGATCACCACCCACGTGACGGCCCGGAGTGTGATGCCGTAGTCCTCTGCAATGGCGGACAGGGCCACGAACGTCATCTGCATGCTCATCACCATCGTGGTGAACGCGATGGCGATGGCCCAGAACGCCTTCCATTTGTAGGCATCCTCGGGCTGAAGACCGCTATTTAACGATGAAGGATCATCAGGCTGAGACGTGCTCATCGACGGCAGCGGGCAGCAGGAATGGCATGAGTTGCGGACACGCAGCGCATGGTACTCCTGATATCGCCCGAAATTCGACGACCAGTCGCTATCGCCGTAATAGCAGCCAATCCCATCAATTTCTCTCGACGGTCACACAGCAATACGTCTCTAGCCGAGGTTCCGTAGTTTGATGAACTTGACGGCCATAATGCTGGTCGCCACAAGTAGAACCATAGACATTGCTAAGATCGCCGCAGTGGGTCCCCACATCTCCATGCCGGTCGCCACCGCCAGGATGCCGAAGGGCATGAAGCCGAAGATCATCTCGAACATGCTGGCTACTCGGGCTCGATGCTGATCGTCCGAAAGCTCCATCGCCAGCGCCTGTCCGAGGGCAAATCGTCCAGCCTCTCCCATTCCCACAAACAGCATTAGGAACAGGCCAATCCAGTAGAACGGTAATCCGGCGACGGCCGACATCGCTATTGCAGACACAAAGGCCGACGCCATCAGGACTGCGCCCCTGCGTTGTCCCTTGCGCAGAGACGCCATACCAAGCGCACCCAGCAGCGAGCCGATACCGATCATCGCAGTCAGGGCCCCCACCTGTAACGGGGTGGCCCCATATACATCTTTGGCGAAGGCCGGAAGCAGCATCCTGAACGGCATCGTCAGGATCATCACTACCCCGGCGAACAGCAGAACCGATATCAACTCCTTGTACTTCCGGACGTACTTGAAGCCGTCGACCACGTTCGATGCCATGGACGGCCGGGGAGCGTTGGGGTCGGGCTCGAAGCGTGGTAACCGTGTCATGAATACGACGGCGACGCAATTCAGCCCGGCCACGACAAGGTACACACCTTCTGGCCCAATGAACCCGTACAGCACGCCGCCGATGGCAGGCGCGACCATCGTCGTGAGGCTCATCGCCGCCGAGTTGAGTGATACGGCGTTGGACATCAAATCTTTGCTGACGATCTTCTGGATCATCAACTGCCGGGCCGGCATCATGAACGCAAAATAGAGGCCCTGGATCATCGAAGCGATCAGAAGGTACTGCCACGTCAGAACGCCGGTGATAATCATGATGGCAACACCCAGTGCTATCGCCACCTGCCAGACCTGAAGAATCTGGATGAGCGTTCGCCGTTCCACTCGCTCGGCGACGGTCCCCCCGACCAACGAGCCGAAGAATGACGCCGGGGCGAATCCCACGGCGATCAACCCGGTGATGAAGAACGAACCAGTGATGTCAAAGGCAAGGATGCCGCGCGCCAGGAACTGCATCTGAGTGCCGCTCATACCGGTCATGACGCCGAGCCATAGGAATCTATAGTGACGATTTCTGAGCGACTCAAAGGTACGCCCAAAAACGCCTCTGCCACTTCCTCCAGAGGCAGAGGGCGCGATATTTGCGCCGCCCGGTGTGGCCGATTCAGGAACCGAGGTTATTTCTGACACATCGTCGTGTGACGAAGTGTCGCCGGGGCGCAACGGCCCGGAGGTTGCCATGATTGTTGTGTTATTCGGGGTTGTCGGTGCATGCCGACCGACGGTGTGGATGGGAGTCGAAAAAAACACCGCCCAACGCTTCGTGATTCGTCGGCCAGTGCTCGATGCGCGCGACTATATCGTCGGGTATTCGGCTGACAAGCGGGAAGCGTAGCCAGACCCAGAACAAACCCGGGAACAAACCCCACAATAATCAAAGGATTATCGCTGTCTGTCCCGGGCCTGATGGTCTTTAGAGCTGGGGTGCCGAGCGCCTTTTCGAGGCCAGTGGCAAGGAACAGGGGAGTGGGTCGCCAGATCCGGTAGACATCCCTCACCGGCTCCGGGATGTCTATCCAGCGATCCTTGCTGACCTCCTGCATGATCAGGTCCCTCGGGAACAGTGGCGCGAAATCGTCAGGCCCCGCTGGCTGGCCTGTGCCGGGATGTAACGCCGGTGCAAGAGGGACATCAAGGTCCGCCTGGACGTTGTACCAACGGGTTGGAATATCGGTCTCGTTTAGGAGATAATTTTTCTGGTCGGACATGGATACCTCCTAATTAGATGGGGGCGGGGTCAGTTGTGATCGGACAGGGTGTAGCCGAGCCAATCGTAATTAGGCCCGGTTATGCCACATGAGTTCGGGCGCTCAGGTTTCGTATTTCAGGAATCCTAAGGCGACACTCGTGAGGTAGTCGTGATGGGCACAGCGTTGCGATTCATGCGGGACAGGTATGTGTACGGCTATAGCTAATGTGAACCGAGTCGTCGAAACTAACGACGTAAAGTCCTACATTCCGCTATGAGGCCGCTCTCAGATGAACAACGACCCGCCACAGGTGGGCGGGTCTAACCCCGTCAGCGGCCCTCTGCGCCCCGTGTCCATCGTTCGTAATCCCCAGTTCGTGAGACTGTGGGCCATCGGCGGCTTGACCAGCACGATGATGTGGCTGGACATGCTCGTCATCGCCCTTCTCACGTTGGACCTGACGGGTTCGCCGTTCCTCGTCTCCCTGACCTTTTTCTTGCGTTTCACGCCTATGCTCTTTGGCTTCGGAATCGGCATTGTTGCGGATCGTATGAACCGTAAGCACATGATGGTTTTCGGGCTCGCATTGCAGGCCTCCGTCTCCGCCGTGCTTGCGGTTCTTGTGGTCACGGACGCTATTGAATTCTGGCATCTGGCTGTTGGAGCTTTCATCACCGGCACCGTGATGGCGAGCGAGTTCCCGGTGCGGCGCACGATGATCGGCGAGGTTGTGGACCCGGATCGCGTGGGGCGGGCGATTTCTCTGGAGTCTGGCACGAGCGCCGGGTCTCGAATTCTTGGCCCCGTGGTTGGTGGCACTTTCTTCGCCACCATCGGCCCCGAAGGCGGATTCTTGTTCGGAATCCTGATGTACGGAGCGTCCTTTCTGGTCGCCCTGTCGATGCGGTACGAACCGCCGCAACTGGACGTTGTGAAGGCGGGAACCTTCCAGCAAATACGCGAAGGCGTGAGCTACATCAGGGGCAGCCGATTGATGGTCAGCGTGCTGGTCGTGACCTTGCTCATGAACATGTTCGGATTCCCGTACGTTAGCCAGCAACCGGTCGTCGCACGTGAAGAATTGATGGTCAACGACGTACTTGTCGGTGCGCTTCAATCCATCGAGGGATTGGGATCGTTCATCGGCGCTGCGCTGATCGTCGCATTCGCAAAACCGAAGCACTACACGCGAATCTACCTGTACGGATCGATGCTCTTTCTCGCAGCGATCCTTGTCTTCTCCCGATCTGATTGGTACTGGTTCAGCTTCGGCACCGTATTTATCGGTGGGTTCGGGATGGCATCATTTGCAGCGATGCAGAGCGCCATCATGATCTATGCCGCCGCGCCCGCCATGAGAGCGCGCGTGATGGGTTCGATAGCCATGTTTATTGGACTCGGCCCCATAGGCCAGATAAATATCGGCCTACTTGCTGACTTGATTGACCCTCGAACTGCAATCCTGATCACCGGGGGCATCGGCATGTTCACCATGCTTGTAGCGGTGGTGGTGTTCCCGATCCTACGAAGCTCAAGGGCGATGGAATTCGACCGCGAGCAGCGACTGGCTCAGGCCGCGGATTTACGGGCGGTTGAGGGTCTGAGCGATTCTGTGAAACCCGCTGGAGCAGATTAGCCTCGGATTACTCCGCCAGACAGGCTGCTTGCGGCCGCCAAGAATGAAGACCGGAACTGAACGCCCCAGCGCCCGTCGATCCTGGTAAATATCCAGAGTGTGTCAAAGCCGTGGTACTCGGCGCCATCCGCGTTGCACCGGGACTGCCTGATTGCCAGGTGAACCTTGTCTTCATCGGCCTGAGCGGCTTCGACGGCGAGGGTGTCCGTGTGGTCCCAACCCTCAGCTTTTAAACGAGAGGTGAGGATGCTTTCACCGGCCCGGAAATCATCCGCCGTCTCCCACGTCTGGAACCGATTCTCGGCCAGCCGAACGTGCGGGAAGTGCATCTGCGCAAGTTGGGTTTCAGTGTCCCGGGCGTTAAATGCATTGTTCCACCGGTGAAACGCTTCTATCGCCTGCGCTGCGGGGTCGCTCACTTGGGCCTCCAGATGCCTTGAAATACGTGTGCTGGAATACGTGTCGGGTCTAAAGTTCACGCACAAGCGGCTCGTAACCAATGACCCCGGACTCTTCCAGTGCGCTGATCTCATCATTGGACAGCCCGAGTAGTTCGCCCAGAACGTAGGGGTGATGCTGACCCAGCGTCGGCGCAGGACGGTAGTGGCGCGCCGGCGTCTCCGAGAGCCGTATCGGCTGGCCGGCGTGACTGTGGGTTCCTGCCTCTGGGTGATCGAACTTCCAGAAGAAGCCGCGGTCGTTCAGATGTTCGTCGTTCATCAACTCATCGGCGTTAACGACCACGCCCGCCGCGATGCCAACAGCCTGTAGTTGACGCATCACGTCGTACGCGTTCTTGTCGCAGGTCCATTCACTAACAAGCCGATCCAGCTCGGCCTGATTCTGCATACGATCTTCGAGCGTGCCGAAGCGCTCATCAGTGACCCATTCGGGAGAATTGATCTCTCCACAGAACGCCGCCCACTGGTCCTCTGATCCCACAGAAATAGCGATCCACTTGTCGTTGCCCCGCGTCGGGTAAGCACCGTGCGGCGCCTTGCGGACGTGCCCGTTGCCGATGCGTGGTGGGACCTCGCTCGATAGCTGGTAGCCCAGCGATGCTTCGCCGGTAAGAGCCGCGCCAGACTCCGACTGTGCCATCGCTATGCACTGACCTTTGCCGGTTCGGTTTCTGGCGAATAGGGCCGTCATTATGGCCCCGGTGGCGAACATGCCTGAAGCCGGGTCCGGGTAGGCGTTGCCGCTCATGTGCGGCTCCTCGCCCGGATAGCCCATACGGCTCGCCAGACCGGAGTGCGGGTCTATGGTCGTGCCGTAGGAGACAAAGTGCTGGAAGGGGCCTTCAGCCCCGTAACCGGGCATCGAGCAGTAGATGATCGCCGGGTTTATCGCTTTCAAGACCGGATAGTCGATACCCAGTTTCGGCATCACACGGGGACTGTAGTTCTCGATCACGATGTCGCTGATCTTGACCAGCCGCTTGAACAGTTCCACGCCGCGCTCGGTGTTCAGCTCAAGCGTAATATCCAGCTTATTTCGAAGCATGTCGTTGTTCAGTACGTGTCGATTCCAGTGCCTTTCTCCTGGTTCATTGTCGGGGTAGATTCCGATCGCTTCCGCCGTCTCGCGTGTGACCGTTCGCCGACCGACCAGGCCACGGCCCGAGATGTGAATCACCTCAGCTCCGAGGTCCGCCAGAATACGGGTGCAGTGGGGGCCGGCCCAGACCCGTGACAGGTCCACGACACGGACGCCGTCGAGCGGTCCTTTGGCGTCGGGTGATTCAGGAGATGACATCAGATAACGCCGCCTTCTCGTAATTGCGCCAGCCGCTCCCCGTCGTAGTTCAACTTCCCGGCCAGCACCTCGTCTGTATGCTCGCCCAGCAGATTGGCCCGGTCGTAGACCGGCGGCGCTTCGGACAGGTGATACGGCAGGCCTGCATAACGGCGCGTTCCAGCGACCGGGTGCTCGATCGCTTTCCAGAAGCCCCGATACTCATACTGCGGGTCTTCTAGGACCTCATTAACCTCATTCACGAACGCCGCGGGGATACGGTTGTCTTGCAGCGCGTGGACGATCTCCTCCGCGCTATGTTCCATGAACCACGGGTGGACTAACGCGTTGAACGCCTCATGATTGTTCGCACATAAGGTCGGGTTGGCGAAGCGTGGATCGTCCAGCAACTCGGACATGTCGAGAAGCTGGAGAAACAGCACGTACTGGGTGGGATCGCTAATACCCAGCGACACCAGGCCCGGTTTTCCGTTGCTGGCTTTACAGGGAAGTATGGTGGTCGGATGAACCGAGCCATAGCGATTTCCTGCGCGCATCCTGATCTTGCCGCTTGCAGTGAAGCCGTTCAGCGTGAACTGGTGCTCGGAGGCCATGGCCTCTTGAATTGAGACATCGATGTACTGGCCTTTGCCATCACGATCACGCGCCAGCAACGCCGCCATGATGCCGCTGTAGGTGTAAAGGGCGGCCTGATAAGACGGCTGATATCCGGCGCTGGTAAGAGGCTCACGATCCGGATCTCCGTTCACGTACATTTGCCCGCTAAGCGCCATCTCCACCATCGTGTCGGCACGATAATCACGGTACGGGCCGGACTGTCCGAAGTTTGAGATGGACGCCATCACAAGCCGTGGGTTGATAGCGCTCAGGGTGGTGTAATCAAGCCCCATCGACTCCATCACGCCAGGCGCAAAGTTCTCGATCAGAACATCGGCCTTTACGACAAGCTCTTTCAGGACTCCAGCGCCTTCATCGGAGATCAGGTCCAGCGTCAGGCCCTTCTTGCCCATGTTCAGGTAGAGATACAGGGCGCTGGACTCAGGATCTGGCTTTCCGTTAGGAAACGGTCCCACTTGTCGGGCCACATCGCCGCCTTCCGGCGCTTCTACCTTGATCACCTCAGCGCCAAACGCCGCTAGTAACTTGCCGCAGTAAGCTCCGGCGACGTGGTGCGACAGGTCCAGTACGGTCAGCTCGGAGAGTGCGCCCTGAGTAGGCTCGCTCACGGTCGCCACCGCGCCGCCTGGCCCAGGCCGAGCTGTGTTTTGATGATTGGCTGCGCTGACTCGACGAAATCGCAGAGCAGCGGTCGAGTGTTCCGTGGATCGATGATCTCTTCAACGAGAAAGGTCTGCGCCGTGCGGAACGGTGAGGCCAACTGCTTGAGTCGATCCTGAATCTCTTCACGCTTGGCGTCCGGGTCGTCCGATTCGGCAATCTCCCGTCGGTACGCCGCGTCCACGCCGCCCTCGATATGCATCGAGCCCCAGTTGCCGGAAGGCCATGAGTAGCGTCGATGCATTCCGCTCAGCCGAATGTGG
>CAUZRH010000049.1:0-8446 GCA_963582115.1 Dehalococcoidia bacterium | reverse complement strand
AACGCTATGGCCGTTTGCGATCAGGTCTGCTGTCGGTTCTAGATGCAATGTCGCTTGATATTGCGGCAAGGGTCGAGGGCGGTTTTGCTGCACTGGACGAAGAAAGGCAGATCGCCGCGCTAAAAACAATCGAGACCAACCTCCCGGTTCCATTTGCCGAGTTCGTTGAGCTTACCTACGAGACCTACTACACAAACAGCCGGGTCCACGATCGAATCGGCTGGGCAGGGCGGCCGCCACAGCCCGAGGGATTTGACCTCGAACCGTGGGATCCGTCTGTCCTGGAGACCGCCCGGAAGCGCGAACCGTTCTGGCGTGAGGTGAGCTAACGCCATTGAGTACAGTGCAAGCGACGCGCGGTTCGTTTATCTTGTGCGAACGCCGTAGGCTTTATTTGTATCCAACGACATGGCCCTGTGTGGCCAGTCACAGTAATCCCGGGTCAACCCGGGGGACAAACCCATGAAAGGGACGACAAGAAATGGACGCTGTTCAACTTAAAGAGACGCTTAACAGTGGCGGACACGTGTTCGGCTGCATGATCTCCTCGATGCAGGGAGTCAGGTTCTCCGGAGCGCTGGCCGGCAGCACACTGGACTTCGCTATCATCGACACCGAGCACGGTTCCCGTGACCGGGCAGAGAACCAACTTCTCTGCATGGTCCTCAGGCAGGCCGGAATTACCCCGATCATTCGCGTCCCCATCCCCAAACCTGAGTGGGTGGCGATGGCCCTGGATGCAGGCGCAGCCGGCGTACTTGTCCCCTACTGCGAGACCGTTGAAGAGGTCCAGGCGGTGGTCGCTACCGCCAAGTGGCACCCGCTCAAGGGCGAGTACCTGATCCGCGCCGTGACGGAAGGCAAGCTTCCGAGCGACAAAGCGAAGACGTACCTGGAGAACCGACACAAGGAATCAATCGTCATCATCGGCATCGAGTCGGTACCGGGTCACAACAACCTGGACAACATCCTGGAAGTCGATGGTATCGATGGTATCTTCATCGGCCCGAACGACATGTCCACCTCTCTCGGCATCCCGGACGACTACTCAAACGAGAAGTACACCGACGTGCTGAAAGACATCATCGCCAAGTCCGCTGCGAAGGACATCCCGGTGATGATCCACCAGCAGACGATCGAGACATCCGAGGCGGCGATCAAGCTCGGGGCGCGCTTCATCATGCACTCATCGGACGCACGCCTGATGCAGACCGCCATGCAGGACCACATGAACCAGTTGCGTCAGATCGCCGGCGCTACCTCAGCCGACGGCGGCGATCACGTGGACGTCGCCTAATTAGCTTCCGACTCTTGAGAATCACGCGACAACGCAGCGGAAGGAATCAGGTATGGCCTGGAAACGAGTAGTGCTCGAGATCGGCATGGGCACTGACATCAGGGGACGGGACTACACGAAGGCTGCTGTCAGGGCGTTGCGAGACGCCCTGTGGCACAACTCGTTAAGTGCGGCCAACGCGCTTGGACTGGACGTCGACTCCATGCGGGTTGAGGTGACCATCGGCGTGACCCGGCCTGACCAGGTGGACAAGGACGCCGTTCTGGCCGTTCTTCCACACGGCACGGGCACGGTTAACGTCGTCGAGGGGGGTCTTGAGATCCTCAACGACGAAGGAACCGACGGCACCCTTATCGCAAGCGCAGCCGCAGTTGTGCGGCTAGATCTCCCGTAGGAGGACAACCATGGCACTGAAACGCGTGATCCTCGAGATGGGGACAGGTAACGATCTGCACGGCGGCGATTACACAAAGGCAGCGATACGCGCCGTCTTTGACGCCCTGCACCACAGTTCAATAGGTATTGCACGGGCCATCGATATCGATATCGAGACTATGAACGTCGAGGTAACCATCGGGGTCCAGCAACCAGACAAGGTCGACACGGATGCCGTCAAGGCAACGCTTCCGCACGGCCAGGTAACGGTCAATGCCGTCAAAGGCGGTATCGACATACCAGACGAGGCGGGGGGTGACATCGCCATCATCGCCAATGCAGCGGTCCAGGTACGCCTGGACCTGCCTTAGGGACATTCGCCGGGAGGGCCTGAAGAGCTGAGAAGCGCCTTCAGGCCCTTCTTGCAGATCCTTCTGCCAAACTGCGCGCTGCTATGGAGATTGCTGAATCTCTGACTAGGAAAGGCCCCAGATGACGAGTCCGACGCCCGTCCGCAGTTCGCTCAAGCCTTACGGCGTTCACCCGGTACAGCAGTATCTGGTGGATGCGGCGAACAAGTGGCCGACCAAGATCGCCGTGATCGACGGAGACCGACGGTTCACCTTTGGCGAGCTCAATGCTCACAGCGACCGCTTTGCTGCCGCTCTGGTCGATATGGGTGTCAAAAAGGGTGACCGTGTCGGGCTGATAGCACCCAACTGCGCCGAGTTTGAGATCGCGTTCTACGGCGTCCTCAAAACCGGGGGGACCGTAACCACAATCAACTCCGGATACCGTGAGCGAGAGATTGCTCACCAGTTGAACAACAGCAGCGCATCCATCCTGGTAGTGCACGAGTCTCTTCTGGAGATGGCAGAGGCGGCGAAACCGCTTCTGAACAACTCCCCGGAGATAATCGCCATCTACCCCGATGGCATCGACCCGACCTCGTTCTGGGCACGAATCGCTGCCGCTCCCGCAAAAGCACCAGAAGTAGAGATAGACCCGATGAACGACCTCGCCGTGTTGCCGTATTCCAGCGGAACGACGGGTCTTTCAAAGGGCGTGATGCTGACCCATCACAATCTGACCTCAAACGTGGAGCAGTTCATTAAGCGGCCGGGAGAGATAGCCGAACCACAGGCCGACGATGTGGTGCTGGTCCATCTGCCGCTATTTCACATCTACGGAATGAACGTGCTGATGAACCCGTGCATCGCCCTCGGGAACGCACAGGTCATGATGGGTCGCTTCGATATGGACCTGCTACTAGATCTACTTGAAAAACACAGCGTTACCGTTCTGTACACCGCCCCTCCTGTTCTCGTCGGGCTGGCGCAGTACCCGGGTGTGAAGGAACACGATCTGTCCGCCCTACGCTGCATGATGATCGGCGCAGCGCCCCTTTCTGCGGAGTTGCAGAACCGCGTCAAAGAAGTGATGAATGTACCCGCCATCCAGGGCTACGGGATGACGGAAACATCACCTGTTACCAACCTGGATCTCGTGGACTCAGAACTCAGCGAACCCGGATCCGTCGGACCACCTACGGCAGATACGGAACAGAAAATCGTCGATCTTGACTCCGGTACTACCGAGTTGCCGATCGGCGAAGAGGGCGAGTTGTTGATGCGCGGCCCACAGGTGATGAAGGGCTATTTCAACGACCCGGAAGCCACCGCAGATACCCTCACCGAGGACGGCTGGTTGCATACCGGCGACATCGCACGGATGGACGAGAACGGCATCGTGTGGATCGTGGACCGCAAGAAGGAACTGATCAAGTTCAGCGGCTTCCAGGTACCTCCCGCAGAGCTTGAGGGCCTGCTTCTAGAACACGACGGGGTTGCCGATTGCGCCGTGATTGCCAAGGCCGACGAGAGGTCGGGCGAGATTCCGAAGGCGTTTATCGTCCGCGCACCCGGATCGTCTGTAGAAGCCGAGGAGCTAATGAGCTTCGTCGCCGAACGCGTTGCCACGTTCAAACAGATACGGGAGGTCGAGTTTATCGATGTCATCCCGAAGAACCCGTCGGGCAAGATCCTCCGACGGATTCTGGTTGAACAGGAACGGGCTAAGGCTTAGTTCGGTAGTTATCCGCGGGCGTTAGCCCAGCGTGAAGACCTTGAACGCCTCGGCGTAGCGAACGCTTACCTTTGCGCCGGTACGGCCGCGCCACTCACGCATGCGGGCGTCGACCTCCGGGTACTGCACCTGGCTCTCGTGCGACTTTAGAGCTTCGACAGCTTTCTGCATGTCCACTTCTTCAAGTTCGTTAAAGAAGTCGGCACGGTCCGCACCGAGCATGACCCAGACTTCACGAACCTTGTGTGCCTCGAAGCCTTCGTCCAGGAGGTCCGGGTAGGTCAGCCGGTCGCGCGCCGTCGGGTAGACGGCTGAAAGTGCGGCCTCGCCAGCTGCCTGGTGATCCGGATGGCCGACGTATCCGGCCACTTCCAGGCTTCGAGTCGGGTTCTGGCAGATCAAGATGTCCGGCTTGTGCCGTCGAATCTCTCGAGCGATGGCTTTGCGAAGCGCGAGCGTGGGCTCAAGCTCGGAATCCGGGAAGGCCAGGAACTCGACCGTTTTCAGTCCGAGAACTTTTCCGGCCTCGATCTGTTCCTGTTTGCGCGTGGCGGCCAAAGATTCTTGTGTGTCTTTGGGATCATCGCTGCCCTTGCTTCCGTCTGTACACAGTACGTAGACGACCTCCAGCCCTTCTCGGACCAGCTTAGCTACGGAGCCTGAACATCCGTATTCGGCGTCGTCCGCATGCGCCACGACGACCATGGCTCGCTTGTAAGCGGGATCTGGATCAATAGCCCTGGACATTTAGATGCGACCTCCGCAGTGACGGGAACTTGTGTCCGTACCGCGCTCGTTTGTTTGAATACGTGAATGACGCGTTTAAACGCCGATTCAATAATGGTGCCGAAGAATCTTAACCCGGGGGCTTGAAACCTGGCAGGGCCGGATACCTGACGTGATTGGGGATCAGGGCCAAACCAGTGGATCGCCATCGTCACGCTTCTCGTGACGGATTTTGCTCCACACGGTCACGCCGCCTTCGCCCACGACCGTGAACTGGAAGTTCTCGTTGAACAGCGCGGTGTGGCGATCGATCCCCAGATAGGCAAGTTTGCGTTGACGGAAGCGTCTCAGTCGCATGCTGAGCGTTGAGACACCAGCGTAATCCGGCACGATCACCGATCCCGGAAGGATGTTAAAGGCCGAAGCCCAGCGCAGCGCCGATCCTGGTGAACGTTCACCAAACACGGACGCAGCAGATCCCGAAGCAGCGATGACGCCGTTTAGTTCGACCACGTTGCCGATCGCTATCCAGGCATGGCTGAACTGAAGTGTTTCGTGCAGATATTGAGCGTCGCCGTCCGTCAGGTAGATGACGTTGGCGTCTTCGATGCGCGCCGCCAGATCCTCGTCCATCGCCGAATCACGATCGACCACAGGGACGACGAAGGCCTCTGCGCCCATGTCGCTGAAATACGTCACACCGGCTTCCGCCAGCTTCAACGCAGCGACCGGGTCGCGACCGGCTGCAGTCGGCAAAATGGCGATGCGAGCGGGACCGATGACCTTGTCCAGCAAGATCCGGTCGACGTACTTCATCTCCGGTTCAAACTCGCCGCCGCCCACAAGTATTAGAAGGCCGTTCATGTGGTTGGCTCCCCACTGGCGTCCGATTGTTGTGACAGGAACTGTACGACCGACGGGCCGGCCAGCTCGCTTCGATCAAACGCTCCCGTATGGTCCACGTCAGGACAACATACGTAGTTAACATTTGGAATGGATGCGGCATCTTCTTCAACCCAAGGCATCATTCGATCATGCTCGCCGACGAACATGAGAGTTGGTATATCAAGCGATGGAAGGTCGTCTGCCACTCCGGTCCAATCGAGAAGACCCTCATCGGAGAGGGCGAGTGCTTCAGGGTCCGGGTCGGGAAGATGCTTCGATCCGTCTTCGTTAAGCCTCAGAACGCGTCTCAAGGCCCGGACGCTGCCCTTTCTCAGGGTTGCAGTGCGTTCTTTCATGTTGTTGGCCGTCAAACCTGTGGCACGGGCGTGCATGCCTCCAACGATCAGGCTACGAAGTCGCTCCGGGCTCTGAAACGCCATGCCAAGCGCAACCCGGCCGCCCAGTGAGAAGCCGAGCATGTCGAATCGCTCAGCACCGCCAGCTTCGGCGACTGCGATCACGTCGTCCATCCGCTCTTCCATCCGATACGCCTCGATATCGTGCGGCGTATCGCTCCTGCCGTGGCCAAGGATGTCGAACGAGATCACGCGTGACCGTTTCGCAAGCAAGTCGATCCAGCCTGAATCGACCCAGCTCTGCGCAGACTGCGCAAAGCCGTGGTGGATCAACAGAGGGAAACCCTCGCCCGCTACTTCGTAGTAGAGGCGACGGCCTGACGAGGTGACGTACGGCATCGTGAAAGGTTAACCGAAGGTCAGTCGAGAGGGCGGAGTTTTCACGGGGAGAGTAGACGGCAACTCACGCAACACCTGAAAGCTATTACAATTCCGCCCTCACGCTATTCCAAGCCTATGTTGGGACCATCTGGGCCAAGCGCCCACGGATAGGTCACCTAGCATCTGAAATCAGGATTACATCTCTGTGCTCAGGCGATTCTCGAAATATCTGAACAGGCGACCGTTTCTGGTTACGGGAATAGCAGTCGTGGCGATGGTGTTTGCCGCATGCAGTAGTTCTTCTTCAGAATCTCCGACCTCTCAACCCGTTTCGCAGCCGACGCCCCAACCGACGGCCACACCACAACCAACGCCAACCCCGATCGCGATGCCGTCGACCCCAACACCCATCACGGTCCACCCAACGCCGACGCCGATCACGTTCCCAACACCCACGATTACGCTCGGAACGGCGGACCTGGTTGAGGCCACCGCTCCGTCCGTTGTCCACATCGGCGTGACGACCCCCGGAGGGACCGCAACCGGAACGGGGGTTGTGTTCGCAGACGGCGGGTTAATCATGACCAACCGACACGTCGTGCAGGACGCCCTCGAGATACGTGTATCGCTCGCAGATGGCCGGGTCCTTATTGGCGAGATCGTCGGACTTGATTCATCTATCGACATAGCCGTGGTCCGGGTTGGCGTGAACGACCTTGTAATCGCCGCTATCGGCGACTCCGATGCGATTCGCGTTGGCGAAGACGTGGTTGCGATAGGTCACGCACTTGATCTGCTGGGCGGACCTACCGTCAGCAAGGGTGTTATCAGTGCGCTGGACCGTTCTCTTGTGGACGGTACGGAAGTGCTTTCAGATCTGATCCAGACGGATGCCGCCATTAATCCCGGCAACAGTGGCGGCCCACTTCTAAACGTGAATGGCAAAGTCATTGGCATCAACACGGCCAAAATTCCGACCGGGGACGGCATCGGATTCGCCATCGAGATCAATACGGCGCACGAAGTTGCCCTGCGGCTGGTCGCACAAAGTGGCATCGAGCCGGGTTTCGTGGGTATCGGACCGCTCGACATCACGCCTACACTCGCCGATCAGTTGTCGCTGCCGGTTCTGAGGGGTGTGGGCGTATTGAGCGTCGTTCCGGGAAGTCCGGCCGATGGCGTTCTCCAGGTAGACGACATAATCATCCAACTCAACGACACGGCTATACCGGACACGCTAGCGCTGGAGCAGTTCTTGCGGGCGCATCCGTCAGGTGAGGTGGTCGTAATCACGTTCTTCAGGGGGAGCACGGGGCTTCTCACGAGCGATTTGACCCTTGGCGATAGACCCGGGTAACCAATATCCAAGACAACCAGTTATTCGAGCGAACAGACAATCACGTAATCAGGAATTGGGGAGTGCTCTATGAGTAAAGAACTTGCAGGAAAAGTAGCGATCGTCACAGGGGCCGGACGGCTTCGCGGTATCGGGCGAGCCTCGGCTGTTCGGTTGGCCGAGATGGGCGCGGACGTGGTTATCACCGGAACCGGCCGTAGCCCGGACGCATACCCGGACGACGAGAAGGCGATTGGCTGGCGCGATATCGAGTCTGTTGCAGATCAGGTTCGAGAACAGGGCCAGCGTGCGCTGCCGCTTGTGGTGGACGTCTCCAGTTCTGAGGACGTGGACAAGATGATCGCCGACACGATTAGCGAGTTCGGCCGCATCGACATCCTGATCAACAACGCAGCTTTCCGCCGTGGCGAGGACCGAGTAGCGGTCGTGGACCTGGAAGAAGACCTGTTCCGACGTGTCTTGGACATCAAGGTCGTCGGATCTTTCCTCTGCGCCAAGGCCGTTGCGAGGCACATGCTGGGCCGAAATGCCGACAGCGGCGCAATCATCAATCTGTCGTCGACGGCGGGTAAGCAGGGTGCAGCGAACACATCGGCGTACAACGCCGCGAACTTTGCCATCAACGGCTTCACGCAGGCCCTGGCGAAGGAGATGGCACCTCACGGGATCGTCGTAAACGGCGTGTGCCCGGGAGCTATCGAGACGGCCCGCATGGACATCCTTGGACGCGGGGAGTTCTGGCAGAACCTGGAGGCCGGTATCCCGATGGGTAGGGCAGGAACGGACGAAGAGGTCGCCGACCTGATCGGCTTCCTGTGCTCGGACCGGGCACGCTACATCACCGGCCAGAGCATCAACATCAACGGCGGCAGCGTCACCGCGCACTAACAGGCTCCAACGACGTTGCGTGCCAGCGGCATCTTTACCGGGTTCCGGGTAACGGGTAGCGTGTAGCCCCATTACCCGGAGTCCCGAATGCCTCCG
>CAUZRH010000048.1:0-8454 GCA_963582115.1 Dehalococcoidia bacterium | reverse complement strand
TCAAGCAGCTCCGTATATCGGGTGTAGACTCGTGCGACGACTTCCTCGAAGTAGCTCTTGGAGAGTTTTGAGAGGCGTGAGTCGTCGATCATCTTGTTCTTGGCGTCTGAGATGCCGGACAGGATGGCGCGTGGAGCGAACTGTTTGGGATCGAGTTCAAGCTCTTCAAGGATGGTGCGAACGAGTCGCTGCTGGTCGTCGCCGTCATATATAGAGAAGGCGGGGTCCAGCCCCATCTGTCCACCGTCCTGCCTGAGCACGTAGGCACAGAAGGAGTGGAAGGTTCGGACTTGCAGCCCGGTGTTTGCGCCGCCCACGAGGCTTTCGGCACGTTCCCGTAGTTCTCGGGCCGATTTGTTGGTGAAGGTGACTGCAAGAATGCGCCACGGTGCGACGCCGTGTACTGAGGTCAGGTAGGCGATCCGGTGCGCCATGACGCGCGTTTTGCCGGAGCCGGGTCCTGCCACGATGAGGAGGGGGCCTTCTGAGTGCTGCACGGCCTCTTTTTGTCGGCCGCTGAGTTCGGAAAATATATCTATCTGGGTAGTCACAAGTCGATTGTAGCCGTCTCCCGCCGGTCACCGGTCAGTAGCCGGCATTGTTTGGAACGGTTATTTAAGAGCTATGAATGTTGTGGTCGTTCCTGATCTTAGCGGTCACGACGTTGTCTGAAAGTGACGGGTGTCGCTGTGTTCCATTACACCCATGCTGAGGCTCTCGAAGCATGAACTCTGCGAGGGCATCCGTCTGCGGCCCTTACTACTAAGCACCCCCAAACCTCCTCCTGCATCAGGATGGGGCTTTTTTGCCCCCGCTTCCGGCATGTTGGGGGTTACTGTGTGGGCGACGTTGTGATTACCGATCCGCTCATCACCCTGCGGACGTATCGCTTTATGTCACAACGACGGGAGGAAACCGACCATCACGCATCAGCACGCGCAACACGGCGGCCACGACCACAAGCCTGATCCGACGACGTTCGGACCAGGATCTGAGGAACGACTTGGAAGGTCAGACCGGTTTTACGAGACAACGAATCGCCAGATAGTCGATTGGCTGACGCCGGGCGCTGGTGGTCGGGTTCTGGATGCCGGTTGCGGGACGGCGGGATTTACTCAGCTTCTGGCGGAGTCGGTGGGTGATAACGATCGTGTCGACGCCGCCGATACAAGTGAACACTTGCTTGAGTACAACCGGACCCGATTTACCGACCACCCGGCCGGTAAACGCATTCGATTTCACGAGGCGCCGATCCAAGAGTTGCCGTTCGAAGACGATGCTTTCGACCTCGTCTGGAGCAGTCGTGCGGTCCACCATCTTGCGGACCAGTTAACCGGAGTGAGGGAACTGGCGCGGGTCGTTGCGCCCGGCGGCAAGCTGGCGATTCGTGAGGGCGGAGTAGCGGCCCGATTCATGCCGACGACGATGGAGTTGACGGGAACGGGGCTGAATGAGCGACTGGCCGATGCTATGGAAAGCTGGTTCGCCAGCCATGTCCATTTTGCCGAGGACGCTGTCCCCTACCCCTATGGCTGGACGCAGCTCCTACGAGACGCCGGTATGACCGATATCACGGCACGAACGTTTGTTCACGAGTTCCTGCCTCCGTTTACAGAAGAGCAACAGACCTTTCTATTGGGCGGACTAACTCGCTGGGCGACGGACGAGTCTCGGGAAGATTATCTCTCTGAATCAGACCGTTCTGCACTGAAGCGCCTAATCGAACCGGACGATGCTGAGTACGTGTTTGGACGACCGGATTTGCACTTTATTGAAGGGATCACGGTTTACGTTGGTCGGGGCGCGTAGATACGGGGGGCGGGTCTGGCACACAAGAGTGTTGCTGAGTGATCCGGTCCGTCGAGAGCCTCAGGGTGCGGATGTGCGGTGCCGCGGCCTTACAGAATCCCGTATTTGGCGTACACGTCTGCGAGCGACTTACCTGCCAGTAGCTCATCCCGCGTGGCGTTTTCGCCTTCGGTCTTCTCGAACGCCCCTTTAATGGTGGCTTCGAGGATGGCGGCCGGGATTACGACTATGCCGTCGACGTCTGCGAACAGATAGTCGCCGGGCGACATCGGGACGCCTCCGCACACCACATCGACGTCTGCGGCGGTCATTTCGTGTCGACCTCCGCCGTCTAGCGGACTGACTCCGTTGGTGAAGACGGGGAAGCCGACTTCGCGGATCAGTCGGACGTCTCGAATCTGGCCGTCGGTGACCAGACCGGCTGCGCCCCGGCCCATAGCGGCGGCCGTGAGCAGTTCTCCCCAGCTGGCGGCAACAGCGATATCACCGCAAGCGCGCACCACGATGTCGCCGGGATTCAGATCGTCCATCACGTTAATCGTGAGCTCGTACGGATTGGCAGGCCGTGGTATGCCTGAAGTGACTTCCTCTATCTGCGCCGTGCGCACCGGTCCGAACAGGACTTTTGAGTCGTCAACCGGCCGGATGTGACGGTCCATCGCCTGGTTTAAGTACCCGAGCGAGTCGATCGTGTCGACGATAACAGATGAGTTGAGCTCGGTTTGGACGCGTTTGATCGTGGCGTTGTCGAGGGTCACGGATTTACCTCTTGTCTCGAATATGTGGTGGAGCCGGAACCGTCTCCCGCTCGGAGAAGATCGAGGTCCGGAAATAACCAACACGTGCTTTTAATCTCGCGGTCAAGATCCACCCGATCCGGCCGGGATGACGAAACGACGCGCTCGTGCCATCAGGAGATGAAACAACGCTTAGCCGGTGACGGGGCGGGCGATTGCGGAGTCTATGCGGTCCAGGTCAAGGTTCTCTGCGCTGAGTTGACCAAACCGCTCAAGCTTGGCCGGATGGTCAAAGCGTGAGTATTCAAGAAATCGCTCAAGCTCCGCCGCAGCCTCGTGCGTGTCTTTCTCGACCACAGTGACTGGAATCTGGCGCTTGTCGGCCTCGTAGTAGACGTACTCGACCGGCTTGACGCCGCGGGTGAGGATCAGGGCCTTGATATCAGTGGAAAGCGCTGCGATGGCGAGGTCCGGACGGTCGCCACGGACCAAAACGGCGGCGTTTTCCTGCGATGCGAAGTAGAGCGGACCCCAGTCCAGGACGATTCCGCCGATCAGGACGTTTTCGACAAGTTCATCTGCGTGCTCTTCCCATTCAAGCCATTCGCCGCCAAGGCATTCGTGCATGGCCCGTGCAGTGACTGCGATGAGGCAGCGGTCTTCAGGGATCGCACCTATGTATGGGAGTCCGTCAGCTTCAAGTGCGGGAATGACTTCTGAGTCGAGGTCGTGGCCTCGGTGTCTTGGTGCGTTGTTGATGATGACGCCGGACAGCCGGTCGCCGTACGCCGGAGCGGCCTCTATGGCTGATTTGTAGTCTGACTGCCCTGCCACAAGAACGACGCTGGCATCCAGTTCGTCAGCCAGTGATCGGTTGGCGGCGTGATTCCCGGACAGGCCTTCGATCACGGAGATTGCGCTTGCGTCGCTCCCTCCTGCGGCCTGTGCAGCCTGTTTGATCTGGTCGTCAGATGGTGTGCCGCTCACGGATACGGGTTCGATGGCTGTTGCACCGGCGACCAGTGAGCTCATTGCCGCTGCATCTACATCGTCTGAGGCTGTAAACGCTTTGCCCAGCGAAACGGTTGCGCCGTCGGCCAGGATACGGGCTGCGTAGGTGGCGGCGAAGGCGGTTTTACCAGCGCCGGGTGATGTGGAGACGACGAGGAGGGTGGGCATGGGGTCCTTACGGGATTGGTGGGACCGGCTTTATGTCGGGTTTCGTGACGACCAAACGAGACGCTTGGAACGGTACGTCCAGTCTCTATCGGGCGAATGCCCGGAATTATAGCGTTCGCGACGCCCCAGCTACCGACCCCACTTAGCAATCAAGTCACCAAACAGCGAAGTTTGACCCAAACCGTCGACCTGATGTTGAGGTAATGCCGGTGAAATCACGGGGGTCGAGTCGAAAATTGGCGACATGTCGTCCGATACTGTGGTTGAAGTGGTGCGATTTGTCTGAGACGATGGATTGTCGAGCCGAGGTAGCTCAGTTGGTAGAGCAACGGACTGAAAATCCGTGTGTCGGCGGTTCAAGTCCGCCCCTCGGCACCATAAGCCTAAACGTGAAATCGGCCCCGGATACTTTTTTGCTCCGGGGTCGTTTCGCGTTTGACCCACACTTTGACCACCACCAGCTTTACCGGAGCCGTTTCCACCAGATGAGTGAGCCGAGTTCCGGGTCTCCTGAGCCTCGCCGCGAGCTTCTCGAAGACGCACGCGCTGCGTTACTACACGCCCAAGTAGAGCTGGACGACGACAACCCGCCGGAAGACATCGACCTAGACCGGGCACGACGATGGGTCGATCAGGCGGCACACGCCGTCGAAGAGGCGTTGTATGAGCTCGAGCCTGGGCGGAACGAACGAAGACGGATCTAGGACACCAGCGCCCAGCTCCGATAGTCCGTCACCTGCCACAGCACCGCTAGCTCGCGCCTGTCCGGTAGCCGCCAGACGAGTAGTCCGGTGCTGCCGAGTCGTGGTTCGTTAAGAAGGGCATATTCTCATAAGTTCCTACAGCCAAGCTCAACCGCGGCATAGTAACCATTGTTGCCGTGTGCTGCGTTGTCTCCCGAGAAGTTGTGCGGCCACGTATGATGCGATCCTAAATTCTAGCGGGACGACACCGGATTTCTAGCGGGACGACACCGGTATAAAAGGGGCTGCACATAATGCACCTGAAGGTGAACGACGAATCGCACGAGGTCACGGTCGACGCTGAGCGCACATTGCTGAGCGTTCTCCGGCATGAGCTGGAACTTACGGGCACAAAGTACGGATGCGGCGAGGGCAACTGCGGCGCATGCACGGTGCTTATAGATGGCGAGGCGACACGATCGTGCATAACGCCGGTCACGTCCGCCAGCGGTCGGGACATTATGACCATCGAGGGACTGGCCGATGGTGACAATTTGCACCCGGTTCAAGAAGCCTTCGTCGAGCATACGGCGTTCCAGTGTGCGTACTGCACATCTGGATTCATCATGAGCAGCGCAGCCCTGCTGGATCGCAACCCGGCACCCGATGACGACCAGATTCGTTCGGCCCTCAGCGGCCACATATGTCGGTGTGGCGCTTACGTCCGCATCCTGGCGGCGGTGAAGTCTGCCGCCGGTGAACCGGGTTCGGGTGACGGGGGTGCGGGATGAACGCTTCAGAATCGCAGCCGGATATCGCCATAACCGTCATCGGACCACCCCGGTGGACGCCAGAGCCTGACCCGCGTGTGCCCCACGGCGATCCGGCAACTCTGTTGACGATCGACGCCGATGCCATAGTGACGGCGTTCTCCGGCAAGGTGGAGTACGGGCAGGGAATTCGGAATGGGTTCGCCATGGAGATCGCAGACGAACTCGACGTTGTGGTTGATTCGATTCGGATCGTGCTTGGCGACACCGCACTTGTGCCACAGGACCGCGGCACAACCGGTAGCGCTTCTACGAGGACCGTGGGAATTCAGCTTCGCCGCGCCGCGGCGACCGCCCGACAGGCACTGGTAAATCTCGCAGCGACTCGCCTTGAAGTTGATAGCGGCGCGTTGAAGACTGAGGACGGTCGTGTTGTGTCCAACGATGGCGCAACCGGCGTTGATTACGCAGATCTGTTGTCAGGCCAGTCGTTGACCCTGGACGTCCCTGATGTGGTCGAGGTCAAGGCGGTCAAAGATTTCCGGTTGATGGGCCGCCCCGCCCGACGTATCGACGCCGTTTCACGTGTCACCGGCGCTGCGAAGTATGTGCGGGACGTGGTGGTGCCGGGGATGCTGTACGGGAAGATCCTACGGCCGCCGTCTTACGGGGCGAAGCTGGTCCAGGTCGACACGGCTCGTGCTAAACGCGTGGACGGGGTGATTTCGGTCGTACAGGACGGCGATTTTGTCGGCGTTGTGGCTGAACGTGAGGATGTGGCGGAGTACGCCGTTGAGGTGATTCGCGCTCGCTGGGAGGAGAGTAGGGACACCGCATCTGACTGGAATATTCCGGCGCTCCTGAAAGAACGAGCAGAGGTGCCGACCGCGCTTCGTGATGAGGGCGATCTTGAGTCGGCCTTTGGCTCGGCTAATCGCGTGTTTGAGAACACCTACTACGTGCCTTACATATCGAACGCGCAGATGGAGCCAAGCGCTTCCGTAGCGCGCTGGGATGACGGCAATCTGACGGTCTGGTGCGCCAACCGGGGGCCGTTTGCGGAGCGGGACAGCCTGGCGGAGATGTTTGGTTTGCCCGCGGACAAGGTCCGCGTTATTGCGGCCGAGATCGGTGGATCGTTCGGCACAAAGACGCCCACGGTGTCGCACGAGGCCGCACGGCTTGCGCGGGCCATCGATGCGCCTGTTCGAGTTTCGTACGACCGCGCCGAGGAATTTGCGTGGAGCACTGTGCGGCCGGCTGCTACGTTTGAAATTAAGAGTGGCGTGGACGCCAATGGAAAGATCGTGGCGTGGGACTACACGGCGTTCCACGCGGGCGAGAACGCATTCCGCGGACAGCGTGGGGCCGACACGATGTATGACGTGGACAACGTCCGGATCGCCGTTGCTGCTTCGGAATCGCCCCTGCAATCGGGTTCGTACCGATCGCTTGGCGGCGCTACGAACCACTTCGCACGCGAAGTACACATGGATGAGATCGCCGTCGGATTAGGCATAGATCCGCTTGAGTTCAGGTTGAACAATCTGTCTCACGAGAGACTACGAGGCACGTTAGTCGCCGCTGCGGAGGCCTTTGGATGGGAGACTCGTGACAATAGCTCCGGCAAGGGATACGGCATGGCTATCGGCTACGACGCCGGTAGCTTCACAGCCCAGATCGCTGAGGTCACGGTGGAGAACCAGGAAGCCCGGGTAGATCGCGTTGTCGTCGGGTTCGACTGCGGGCTTGTGGTTAACCCTGACGGAGCGCGCAACCAGATCGAAGGCTCAATCGTTATGGGCATGGGCACCGCTCTGTGGGAAACGGTGGAGTTTGACGGCGGCCGGGTTTTGAACGCCGGATTCGCTCGCTACCGGGTGCCGAGGATAGGTGATGCACCCGAGATCGAGGTGGTGTTCACGGGCGGCGACGATGTTCCATCATCGGGCGCTGGTGAACCAGGGATCGTTCCGACCGCAGCAGCCATTGCTAACGCTGTACGTGACGCGACGGGAACGGCTGTAGAACAGTTACCTATCGTGCCGAACCTGTAGACGTTTACTCGTATTTTTGCGGCAGCTCGTGCGAGATCACGGTTGCCGTCGAATTACGTACAAGCGCTCTGCCCTGATCTCGTCCGCTCGATCGGCTAATTCCTCTATGTCGTCTGTGACGTCCAGGTGGCATCCGGACAGTGCATCGGCATCACCTTTTGCGATCTGCATGAAGGTCGCGATCGTGTCCGACATCGGTGTGAATCCTCTTTTAGCGGCACCTTCAAATACGGCTTGAATAGGCGCATCGAACTCGTCCGAACTGCGAGCGAAGTCGGTCATCCCTGTCTCCACGACGCCCGGAGCGTACGCAAACGCGCTAACAGAGAACTCCGCCAGTTCGTGGGCGAGAGTCCTGGTGAACTGCGCCAGGGATGATTTCGACGACGAGTAGCTGCTGAGACGTGGCACGGCCATCGATGCGACGCCGCTCGACAGGTTGATGATCCGACCGGAGCCGTTTTCGATCATCTCCGGTATCACCGCCCTTGAACACAGAAACGGACCTCGCACGTTGACGGTGTGGGTGTGCCACCAGCTTTCAGGATCGGATTCCCACAGCCGACGGCCAGGGCCTATTGCTGCCGCATTGTTCACTAACAGATGGACCGGACCGAGTTCTGCCCGAACGTCGTCCACCATTGCGGTGATGCTCTCGGGGTCCGACAGATCGGCGACGATGGCGTGGCAGATGCCGCCGGCTGTAGTTATCGCAGCGGCTGTCTCGTCAAGCTGTGACTGAGTTCGTGCGCAAATGCCGACTTTCATGCCCTCGGATGCGAGCGCCTCGGCGATAGCCCGTCCAATGCCACGTCCTGCGCCGGTAACGAGCGCTACCTTGCCTTCAAGTGAATTTGTAAGCGATTCGGCTGGTGTTATCGAAGTCATCTGCCCTCGTATTTTTCGGTTGTCGTCGGGACGTTTAAGAGAGTCGCACTGGTGCGTTTGCATCCGTTTCCATCAGGGTACGTGAGGTATGACAGGTTCGCACGGGATTTGATTCGTGTTCAGGCACGATCAACAATCGTGCTCATGATCGTCAATGCAAGGATGTACTCGGTGACCTCGGGCGTTGGAGAGTTGTGGAGCGAGCTACTGGAGAACATCGTCCGGGCCAGTGGTGGTAGTCACGACGTGCTTGACTACCCGCCGCCACAACCGTTGGGGCCGCTCTGGGCGCGTGACGACAAGTCGGCGGTGTTCATGTGCGGTCTGCCCT
>CAUZRH010000047.1:0-8563 GCA_963582115.1 Dehalococcoidia bacterium | reverse complement strand
AAGCGACCACGCGTTGGACCTTGGCTGCCCACGTCAGCACACGCGCTGAGATAGGCACGTCCATAATCATCGCCTTCCCGCGCAGTCCCTTTGTGATGGCTCAGATGGCCTGGGAGCTTCAAAAAAGCACCGGCGGCCGAGTGATGATCGGCCTTGGTACACAGGTGAAGGGACACAACGAGCGTCGCTTCAGCTCCGGCACGTGGGATGCTCCGGCAACCCGCATGGAGGAGTACATACAGATGATGCGTGCGGTGTGGGACACGTTCCAGACCGGAGCAAAGCCTGAGTTTGAGGGCCGCTTCTACAACTTCACGCTCTGCCCGCCAGCCTTCAACATGGGCCCGATAGACGTACCGCCGCCAAAAATCTTTATCTCAGCTGTTGGCCCGGCTATGACCCGTGTTGCAGGGCGCGTCGCCGACGGTCTGTTACTCCACAGCTTTACGACCGAGAAATATGTCCGTGACGTCACGCTGCCAGAGCTGGCCCGCGGCGCAGAGCAGGCGGGCCGTAACCTCGCTGATATTGAGGTTTCCGGCGGGGGCATGATGGCTCTCGGGGAGACCGAAGAGGAGATCGAAGAGAAACTTCTGGAGCTTCGGGAACCAATCTCGTTCTATGGTTCCACGCGTACCTACCTGAACGTGTTCGACACGCACGGTCTGGGCGAACTGGGACTCATGCTCCACGACATGTCGGTGCGAGGTGAGTGGGATCGTATGATCGAGTCTGTTCCGCTGGACGTTGTTCGGGAGTTCGCCGTCACGTCTACCTACGATGACCTGCCTGACGTTCTGGCGAAACGCATGGACTACGCGACGCGCGTATCGTTCGATGCGCCGTCCGACACACCTGAGGGAGAAGCCCGACTGACTGACCTGATCAAGCGCGTCCAGGACATATAACCCCGGAATCGGCTCCTAACAGTATCTTTTGGGGCACGTCGGGTAGGCACGTCGGGTTTCGGAAGCTCAAGCGGCTTCCAGGTGTTCTTTGTCGGTGTCTTCTTTGTCGAGCCGCGATCTGTGATCGTCGACCGCTTCCAATCTTGACGCCTCACGAATCAAGTGCTCGTTTGACGGGCCATCAATAACGCCCGGTAAGGTCATACGGAACGTGGTGCCCTTACCAGGTCCGCTCTCAACACTGATCGTTCCGCCGTGGAGTTTCACTATTGAGGCAGTGCCTGGTACAGGCCAACGCCGGTACCAGGCACCGATCGAGTTTCCTCATTGTCGACACAATAAAACGCCTCGAATATTTGAGGCTGTGCTACCAATGGGATGCCGACACCGTGATCTGTAATGGTCAATGTCAGACCATCGCCCTCAACATCCGCTCCCATACTGATCGCGGCGCCCTCCGGAGAGAACTTTGACGCATTAGTGACAAGATTAGTGATCATCTGCTCCAACCTGTCCCGGTCTCCCGTGATCCAGATGCCATCGGAGCCATCATCGATCACCAGCCTCTGATTGCGCCGACTCATAATCGGCTCAAGCATCGCAGGCATATCACGAAGCAGACCCGAGATTTGGAATTCATCAGGCTCCAAGATCAACGTCCCCGCATCGATTCGCGTCAGATCCAGCAGGTCATTGATCAGTAGATTCAGGCGATGGACGTTTCGGCTAACAACGTCAAGTTGCTTTAATTCCTTGGCTTCCAGGCTGCCTGCCCGATTCTTTTTCAAAATATCTGTGAACGCGGAAATACTGGTCAGAGTGGTCTTCAGCTCTTGAGACACCGTGGCCAGGAATCTGGTCTTGGCGGTGTTCGCTATCTCCAGGTCGTCAAATGCCTTCTGGAGTTCTCGGTGGGCTACCGTGCTCCAGTTGTAAGCCTCTTCTAACTCAAGCTTCTGCTCGTTAAGTGTGTCGAACGCTCGCTGGAGTTCCTGGTGTGCCGACTCTTGCCACCCGCGAAATTCAGAGGCTTCCACAACGCGCTCCGGCACGTCCTGCATCATCTTGCGTGCGAGGGCAACCTGTTCTCGAGCACTCCGCATTTCAGCTTCTACAACCGATGCGGTCATCTCGATAGCTGCTGACTGCACCGCATCTAGTTCACTGCCTGTAAACGGGTTCGCTGGATCACGGTCGATCAGGAGGTAGCCTACGGGCGGGCTAAGATCACCAATAGGTGCAACGACCCAGACCGCCCGTGCGCGTTCAATTACGCTCAGGTACTTTGAATCGCCCGCTCCCAAATTTTCTGCAACCATTATGAATTCGTTCACGGTCCACGATGGGCCCGCGGCAGGAAATTCGGAATATGTCCAATACGCGACGCGCGGTTCAACATCCTCTCAACCGCTAACTAAAACGGCAAACGAAGATAACCAACACCCTCACGCATGCGATTAGCAACATGTGAATAACCGGTCACATGCCCGTCAATTCTCTCAGACGTACGATCTACTAAACCAGACACAAATTGTCTTCCATCACTAATACTTCCTATCTACACATAGACGATGTTGGCACAGTGTTGACGGAGTGATATGACAGGCCTCTCCACATCGCAATATCGGGAACATAACGGGTCATGCGTTTACATTCCGGGTGTTGTCCACAGGTGGTCATAGGGATGAGTACGTGCATTGCCGGAGGCAGACAGCAAGTCGCAGGTTCAGACAGGTCGTTAAACACCGTTCTGTAGTTTTTTTTGTGATACGGCCTGCAGGAAGTTCGACAACAACGAGTTGAATATTTCAGGTCGTTCGAAGTAGACCGAGTGCCCCGCATCCGGCACACGCTGTAACAAAGCGCCGGGAGTTACATCTGCCGCAGCCGCAATAACGTCCGACGGCAAAACCACGTCCTCCTCGCCTGTGACGAACATCGTGGGCGTGGAGTATCCCGCCAATTCGCCCGGCTCAATACCGACCCGAGGGCTGAACGTCCGCGGCGAGTTCAGATCTTGTATGGCTGAATAAAGGTAGTGCAGTGCCGGTTGCTCTCGCATACAGCGATCACCCAGTGCCGGGTTAAAGCTGCCATCGCAACGTTCCACCCACGCCTTTCGTAATGCGTCCAATCGACTGCGGTTTGCTTCCCGAGCCCCATCGATATCAGGTGTACGCAGGCTGCCCGGTGTGGACGCCATAAAGAGCGCATCTACTCTTTGCGGTTCATAGACCGCAATGGGAAGGCACGTCCACCCTCCCATGGACTGAGCAACCAGGATCACCTTTTCGATCTCAAATCGATCAAGTAATTCCAAAAGCACTTCCGAGTATTCAACTGAATCAGCCGCGTCCCCAATCCAGCTGGAAGTACCAAAGCCCGGATGACTGAACGTTATGCACGTGTAGCGATCCATGAAAGCCGGGACCTGTTGCCACCAAGAAAGGCGATTCCCGCCTGCGCCGTGAGCAAACACAAGCGCCGGACCTTGCCCTTCGACCTCGTAGTCGATGACAGCGCTGCTCAGTTTGATCTCCGTCATGAATACACAGACTCCTGCATCTTGCTCAAGAAAATCATGGTCACTTGCACTGCGTGATTATGTGCCTCGTTGACCCTGTATCGCACCTGGCGCGACCTGTGTTCCAACTAAACGTAAGGCCATAAAACGAGCCACGATTGAGGGTCTACGGGCCGTCTACGATGGGCGCAATCGTGAAATTTCCCCAGCGTGTACCCCCGTTTCCTACGATTGGGTTAAACCTAATCTGAGGGTCAAAAGTACATACATCACCCTTTCACACCCTCTCCAATCGTAAAAACCGGTGGCTAAAGCCCCCGACAAAGCCCATAATTCGGCCCGTATATGCCCCTTCCCCCCCCCCCTTCCCAGTCAAAGCTATTTCAGCTTTGGAAAGGTAGTGTTACGGTAAAGCTAGGTTAGCTTCGGTGGATGGCCGCCGGAGATCAGTAATTATTTGGAGGAACCCCATGGACGCCTACTGCATGAAATGTCGAACAATGCGAGAGATGAACGCCGCCGAACAGGTGACCATGAAGAACGGTCGCCCGGCTACAAAAGGCAAGTGCGGCACCTGCAGCACGACGCTTTTCAAGATCGGAAAAGCCTCCTAAAGGGCTACCGTATCTGATTCAAAAAAGGGGGGCGGACGGCGCATCAAGCGCTTGCCGCCCCCTTTTTGCGTTCATCGTGTTTCCTGATGGGGACCAAACGACGGTGTTCTAGAGTGAGCCGTCGATCACGATGTCCAAAACCGCCGGTTCACAGGAAGCGAGAGCACGAGCCATCGCAGGAGCGATCTCTTCCGGCTCCGTAATTCGCTCCGAGTGCAATCCGATGACCTCCGCAAGTCCGGAGAAATTAATCGGTGTATCAAGGTCCATGTACAGGTATCGGCTGCCCGGTTCATCCACGTGCAGGATGTCGCGCTTGTACGTGTCCATGTTCTGCTTGAGGATCCGGAACATGGCGTTACTACAGATAACGTAAACGACCGCAATGTTTTCGTTCTTGGCCGTCCACAACGCCTGCACCGTAGCTATAGCGGTGCCATCACCGCCACAACCGGCCGATCAGGGTAGGCACACTTGGCGCCTATGGCTCCGCCCATCCCCCATCCGGTAGAAGCGCCGCGTTTGGCATGCATGTCGCCCGGAACAGTGAACGAGACCGCGTTCATCAAGTCTTCACTTGAGCTGTAAGAATCGTTCACGATGACTACGTCGTACGGGAGGGAGGCAGACAGTTCGGCGAACATACGGCCTGGCGACATCGGAGAATCATCCCATCGTGTCTGAACGGCTTCTTCCCGTTCTTCGGCAGCGCACTCTCCAGGGCATCCGCCAGTTGTCCCAGCGCCAGCTTCATGTCGGCGACGATGCCGATGTCGGTCGGCTCCGACTTCCCTACCTCATTCGCCCTCGGGTCTATGTGGATCATCGTGGTCGACGCCGGAAGGACGATATATGACTGATAAAAGAGATCCCTGAATGCGTCGGCACCCGCCACAAGTACGACATCCGCTCCCCGCAGCATCTCCCGGTAACGGCCGATACGAGCCGGGGGCGACTCATGAACTGCGGGTGCTTTGTCGGGAAGTTCACTTCACCGCTTCGGGCGGAGTAAACCGGAATCCCCAGCAGTTCGGCGACGCGTACCGCATCACCTACGGCGTTAGCCTATGCGACACGATCGCCAACCACCATCAGCGCCCTGCTGCCACTGGCAAGTGCCTCAACCGTCTTAACTATGGCCTCTGGATGCGCCGGCCCCGGTCCGTATATCGGCGACGAAGGCACCAGATTCATGTCCGCCTCGCCGTCCAGTGCGTTTGCGGACAATCCCACGTACACAGGACCCTTCGGGTAGGTATTCGCCTCATGAAAGGCCCGTCTCATGACGGAGGGGATCTGCTCTGGATGCGCTAGCTCCACGCTCCACTTAGTGAACGGATCAGCCATTTTCACCAGATCCACTTTGCCTTCGGCCATCTTACGGACGTCGTAATTCGCAGACGTGACTACCATCGGGGTTCCAGAGGTCATCGCGTCCTGCATCAGGCCCAGACCATTTGCCAGCCCCACCTCGATGTGCAGGCTCACAAACGACGCCCGTCCCGTCGCTCTGGCGTAGGCGTCGGCCATCCCGATAACGGTTCCCTCGTGAAGGGCGAGTATATATTTGAACTCCGGGAAGTCTTCCAGCGCGTCAAGGATCGGGGTCTCGCTGGATCCAGGAAGCCCGAAGATGTATTCGACGCCTTCCGCCTTCAGCATCTCGAGAAGTGCCCGCTTACCCGTGATTTTTGGCATTCGTGGCATGTTTGCTCCTGTTCAATAACCCGTAAAACGACGCCAAGCGGATGTGAGCAAAGAACCGTACGTGCGCCGAAACGTTCCCTCTTAGAGGAACCTTCCGGCGCACGTTTTTTGTTACCGGTAAGTTACCCGAACTCGATCAGCTAAGTCGGCCGAAATCGGTGTCCACAAGGGCGTGAATCCGGACCAGGACATCGTCCGACAACGGCCCAAGCTCCTGAGCACCCAGCGCCTGATCAAGGTGATCCAGCTCGGCCATTCCCACCAGCACGCCGGACACGTTGGGATTGGAGAGTGCGTATCGCACGGCAAGCTGCGCACGCGTGCCCTGGCTATCGCCCAACGCCTCCACGATCAGCCTCGTGCTCTCTTCGTCCGCAGGGACATCTGCACCCGGTGCCACAGGCACTTCACGCCCATGTCGCACGTCGGTAGCGATAACGCCAGCCGCCAGAACGCGAATGTTCATGACGGCGACCCCGTGGGCGGCGCACTTGTCGATGATGTTGTCAAAGTCGTACGCCTTCGCTCCCGTAGGCACCGCTCGCCCTGCGCTGGGATTAAGAAGGTTGTAGTAGACCTGCGCCGAGTTAAAGCGCTCGCTCTCGATGACCTTGTGAATCGCCGAGCTTTCCCCCGTCGCAGTGAATCCGATGAAGCGCGTCAGTTCCTGGTCCACGAGCCTCTGAAGACCCTCGGCAACTCCGTCTTTTCCGAGAACGTCATCGATACCCAGAGAACCCTGGAACCATCCGCGCTGCTCTGACACACGGTTGTGGAGCTGGAACACGTCCACGCTTTCCCGGTTGAGTCGCCCAAGGCTTTCGCCCATCGAACGCTCGATCTGGCCCGGGATATCGCCCTGGTCCGGGTCGACGCTGAACTTTGTTGAAAGGTAAGGTTGTTCGTCGTCCGAGAGCTCTTTAAGCAACCAACCAAGAGCCGTCTCGGAGCGTCCCTGGCCGTACGAGGCGGCGGTGTCGATCCAGTTGATGCCACGATCCAGAGCCGTCCGGATGGCGGTGCGTCTCGTGTCGTCGTTGGCGTCGATCAGGATGCCGCCAACAGCGCCAGCGCCGAAAACGATCTCGGAAATCTCAAGGCCTGTATTGCCATAGGGTCGGTACTTCATCGTTTTGCTCCCTGATTTGTTTTGGGGATTAGGCGGCGATTAATTGGCCCGGTGATCGGTCGGATGAAATGAACTTCGCAAAATAGTGGCCCGTATTACGGCCGTGTGTAGCGTTTTAGAGCATCCAGGTGCTCGTCGTAATCGAAAACCGGGTTGAGCAAGAAATGCTCCGCACCGGCGTCGATGATCGCATCGATCTGCTCGTAGCAATGTTCGGCAGAGCCCCAGATAGAAACCCGGGTAGCCATGTCCCGGTTGCCGTAGTGATGACCGAACCAGTCGGTCAATCGTCGCTCGGCGCGGTCGGCATCGTCGTCGATCGCGACGTACACGCGTTTAGAGACCGGGAAGCTCGCCGGGTCACGGCCCCCCGCCTCAAGCGCATCCCGCAGCATCGCAACACTCACCCTGAAATCGTCTGCGCTGGACGACCCCGGGCCCATCCAGCCATCGCCGAACTTCGCAGCGCGCTTGATCGCGGCTTCTGCGCGGGCGCCAAACCATATCGGGGGGCGGGGTTTCTGGATCGGCTTCGGTCCCATAGAGCCGTCCGAAAGGCTGTACAACTCGCCCTCGTATTCAACCCTCTCGTTCTTCCACAGAGCGTCTACCAGCGCCAGCGCCTCGTTAAAGCGACGAACCTTACGCCCGGGCTCGTAGCCGTACGCGGCCGCGTCCTTGTCGCTGCCACCAAGCCCAACGCCGACGGTCAGACGACCTTCCGAAAGGACGTCCAATGTCGCCACGATTTTGGCCAGTTGCGGCGGGCTCCTGAGGGGTAACACAAGGACCGACACGCCTAGCCGGATCGTCGTGGTGACGGCGGCGAGGTAAGAAAGTAGTGCCAGCGGCTCCAGGCTGATACTCGGCCCGATGATCCGCTCCTGAGTCCACAGGCTGTCGTAACCCATCTGTTCCGCACGCAACGAAACGTCACGGATCACTGACAGATCAACGTTCCCGTCCGAAAAAACCTGCGGAACGGCGAACCCCGCACCCGAAAATTTCTGGTCCATGTGTGCCCTCCCCGATAGTAAAACGGATGGTAATGCGGCCGGAAAGGTGTGCCCAGACGCTGCGCTGCCCCAATCGTAGCGCAGCTTACCGCAGGATCACTGCGAAACGCGTTGTATCAAAACGGTTCGTACTTTCAGACGATAGGCCCGGGTTCCCTGTCCTTCCCGTGCCTTACAAGCACCAGCACCCACTTCCGGTCCCGCGTTTACGTGGCGTTTAATCGGCGTCTGACGCGTTAACCATCCGGAACGCCACGGGTCGAAGGAACGATGCAATCTCGGTAGCCAGTTCGGCGGAAGCGCCGCAATCAAGCAATGCACCTTCCATGTGTCCAACCCAGCGGAACGCGCCGTCCTCCGTTATCCGGAACGGAGCGTGACGAACCCGCAAGCGCCACGGGCCGATCTCGCTGGTATAGAGCGCTTCTCCGCCTAGCCACTCTTCAAGAAACAGCTTCTGGCGAGCGCGACCCACCACCATGTTTGCCGGGAAAATCCGGCGCAACTCAGGGTCGTCCTCGATCCGGTCGTAAAACCTGTCCACAACCTTCGCCACGTTTTCTCGACCACCCAGTTCATCAAACAAACGCTTGCGCGTGCCGGGCCCGCCAAGAGTGGGCATACCGACCGACCCGACGTTCAGAACCGGCAAACCCAGAGACGCG
>CAUZRH010000046.1:0-8715 GCA_963582115.1 Dehalococcoidia bacterium | reverse complement strand
CCCGTTTGAATTCTGTCCGGGCCAAGCCAGTTCGGGAGTCGGGCGTTCAATCTTGACCCAGTTTAGGTCTCGATCGGGTAACCGATCGCGTTGCCCCATTCTCGCCATGAACCATCATAAACGGACGCATTCTCGTAGCCGAGAAGCTGAAGAACCAGAAATCCGTGCGACGCACGGATGCCGCCCTGTCAGTACGCGACTACTTTCTTATCTTTAGTTACGCCGTTCGCTTCCAGCATCTCACGCAGTTCGTCGGCGTCCTTCATTACCGGAACGTCGCCGTCCGTAATGAAGTTCTTCCACTCCAGGTGCACCGAATTGCCGATGCGACCGCCCCGGGCAGTGCCCCGCTTGTTAGATCCGTCCCGTTCGCCATCTGATCGGACATCGAGCATGATTGCGTTGGGGTCGGTCGTGCAGGCAAGGACGTCGTCCTTGTCGGAGAACACCTCGGCCTTTGGTTTGGACGTGAAGCTTGCAGACCGTGGCGCTGGCGTTACTCGCGAAAGAGGCTTGCCTTCGGCCAACCATTTCGGGAAGCCGCCGTCCAGAATTCTGACGTCATCATGGCCGTAGAACTTCAGCGCCCAGAAGAGCCGGGACGCAACGTGATTCGCGTCCGAGTCGTAAGCGACCACCGTTGTGTCGTCACCGATCCCCATCGACTCCATGGTCACCGCAAAGGTGCGTGCATCTTGAATGTACGGGGTACCGGACAGCTCTTTGTAGTAGTGATCCTGGTACACAACCGCACCGGGAATATGGACCCGGGCGTAGTTGTCGGGAAGGTCCTGGTCAACGACTACGACATTTGGGTCGTCCAGGTGATCGGCCAACCAATCGGTCGTGACTAGATGCTCCGGGTGGGCGTATCCGCGCTCTTCAGGCGGCTTGATGTTGAGGCTCAACTGCGTTCTCCGATGCGGAATCATTAAGTCGGCTCAGTTTAAATGAGGTGCCTTGCGGAAAATTTGACACGTTCATCACACGAGTGCGGCGGTGAGCGCGGATAGTAGCATGTACTAACTGTGAAAATCTTTGTGACTCAGGTCACGCTGTGCTAAAGTTCCCGACGCCGTCACGTTTAATACGGAGCTAACTTGCGTTTCCTCGTAGCCGGGCTGAACTACCTGACCGCCCCAACAGAGCTCTTGGAGAGAGTCTCGGTCAACGACCGTGGACTACCTGATCTCCTACTCCAACTGCAAAGGCAGCTTGGGGAGACTCTGGTTCTTTCAACTTGCAACAGAACCGAGGTCTACACCACAGGTGAAGGCCTCGGTTCTGTTGCGCGTGGTCGTCTTATGCAAGCGCTCGGTGACATGGCCGGGCTGACCGAAGACGAGGTCTCCGCTGTCGCTTATGTGCACGAGGGCGATGACGCTGTTCGGCACGCTATTCGAGTCACCTGCGGGCTGGACTCGATGGTCATCGGTGAACATCAGATCGCCGGGCAGGTCCAGACGGCGCTTCGTGCGGCCGGCGAGGCCGGGTCGGTAGACACACCGCTTTCCAGGTTATTTCACTTCGCCCTGCGCAGCAGCAGGCGCATCCGTGAGGCCACCGGTATAGGCCGAAGTCGGCTAACCGTCAGCTCCATAGGCGTACAGCTTGTGGAGCGCGCTATAGGTTCCCTGAACGACCGGCGAGTTCTGCTGGTCGGTGCGGGTGAGACCGGCAAACTGGCTGCACGGACGCTTGGAAAGATGGGCGCAGGTAGCCTGACGGTTGCCGGACGTAATGCTGAGCGGACGGAGCGCGTTGCGGCTGAGCTGGGTGGCGACTGGGTACTTCGTGAGAACCTGGTCTCAGCCATCGCAAGTGCCGACGTCGTTATCTCCGCTACCGCGGCCAGCGATGTCCTCATAACCGCTGATATGGTTCAGACAGGACGAGAGAACCGGGGCACCGAAGATCACTCACTGGTGATGCTTGATCTTGCAATGCCCCGTGACATCGACGCAACGGTCGGAGACATTCCGGGAGTCACCCTGTACGGCCTTTCAGACCTGCAGGCGATCGCAGACGAACATCGTGCGGAGCGAGCAGATGCCGCCGCCGAAGCCGAGACGATCATCGAAAGAGACGTCCCTCGATTTATCGAGTCGTTAACCGCCCTGGCTACGGAACCGGTAATCAGAGCACTAGGCGCTCATGCTGAAGAGATCAGGATTCGCGAGCTCCAGAACGGGTTGCGCCGATTGCCTGACCTGACTGATGACCAGCAAGCCGTAATTGAATCACTCACAAAGTCCGTCGTCTCCAAGATTCTGGCGGACCCGATTGCGTTCCTGCGAACGCGTGAGGACGACGAAGCGGCGAGTGCCATCTCCAGGCTGTTTCGGCTGCCCGAGCCCGAAGCCGATTTTCAGATAGATACCGGCGCGGAAATGATTGAGGGCGACGACAGATAGCCTGTCCGCTTAGAATCGCTGTCGGGTAAGATTTCTGCCTCCCAATAACGCAAACTGTAAACCCCCTAGCCTGACCGACAGGTGATCACACTTGGATACCGCCCGCTCGCAAAAGTTGTTTGAACGCGCCCGTGAACTCATCCCCGGGGGTGTCAACAGCCCCGCCAGGGCCTGGACATCAGTTGGCGGGACGCCACTGTTTTTCAATCGGGCGAAAGGCTCCCATATCTGGGACGAAGACGGCAATGAGCTGATCGACTACGTCTGCTCGTGGGGCCCGATGATCCTTGGACATGCTCACCCGGCCGTGCTGGCCGCGGTGCAGGAAGCCGCGGTTAACGGGACAAGCTTCGGAGCGCCAACGGCCGCAGAGGTCAGTATGGCGGAGCTGGTCGTCAGCGCCGTACCGTCGATCGAGATGGTGCGGTTCGTTTCCTCCGGCACCGAGGCCACCATGTCAGCGCTACGACTTGCGCGGGCGTACACCGGTCGCAACAAGATCATGAAGTTTGACGGCGGATACCACGGCCACGACGATGCCCTGCTGGTATCAGCGGGCTCCGCCGCCGCCGGACACGGGATAGCCGACAGCGCCGGGGTGCACCCGGATTACGCCAGAGACACGCTGGTGGCCCCGTACAACAACCTCGCCGCTGTCGAGAAGGTATTCTCCGACAACCCCGGCCAGATCGCCTGCATCATCGTGGAGCCGATCGCCGGAAACATGGGCGTCGTTCCACCGGGTGACGGCTACCTTGAGGGACTCCGCAGCATTTCGGAGAAGGACGGCGCACTTCTCATATTTGACGAAGTGATTTCCGGGTTCCGCGCCTCGCTGGGAGGCGCACAGTCGGTCTTCGGCGTGACGCCGGACATCACCTGCCTAGGCAAGATCGTCGGCGGAGGCCTACCGGTCGGCGCATATGGCGCCAGCAAAGAGATCATGAACACGGTCGCCCCGCTCGGTCCCATGTACCAGGCAGGCACGCTGTCCGGAAACCCGGTGGCGATGGCGGCCGGTATCGCGATGCTTGAGGAGCTGGGCAAGCCCGGCGTCTATGAAGAGCTGGATCGCAAGGGTGCGGCGCTGGCCAAAGGCCTGAGTGAAGCATTCGCCGAAGCTGAAGTCCCGGCTCGGGTGAACCGAGTTGGCTCACTGCTCACGATCTTCTTCACCGGGGATCCCGTGACCGATATGGAATCGGCCTCGTCAACTGACCGGGACCGATTTGGGAAGTTCTTCCACGCCATTGTCGAAGAGGGCGTGTACCCACCGCCGTCTCAGTTCGAGGCGTGGTTCGTATCGCTGGCACACACAGATGAAGACATCGCAAACACCGTCGCAGCAGCAAAGCGAGCCCTGGCCAGGATATAGCCCCATGCTGGGCGGGGCTATATCCTAGGTGTTCTGGGAGTGCCGGGTTGCCTCTGGCGATTTGCGCCAACGGCATACGGCGCGAGAACCGCTGATTAGCGGCAGGTGTCCGTCTCTGGGACCTAGTCCCCGGCTACCACGGTCGCGCTGGCCTCGGTGTCGGAAGTGTCTCCCGGCCTTCGTGACGCCAACCCCATGACGGCGACTAGCGATATCGCTGATGCGATCAGCACCAGGATGAACACGCCGTCTAGCCCGGACGCATCCGCCCGATCTGTCCCGATCAACCCGGCCAGGATCGCCGATCCGACGATGCTGCCGAAGTACCGGCTGGTTGAGAACACACCGGAGGCAGCTGCGGTTCGATCCGGCGGAGCGGCCTCTACCGCTCCTGTTTGCATTCCCGGATTTGCGATACCAATTCCGACACCAAACAGAATTAGTGTTCCGACCAGCAAGGGAATCGAGATATCGGATCCTTCGATGGCGAGCGAGAATGCAGCGGCGGTCACGATGATGAGTCCAAACACCGTCGGCGCGCGTCTGCCTAACCGGTCAGCAAATCGGCCCGCCACGGGCGAAACCAGGAAAGATGCGATGGACAGCGCCATCAGGACGAGTCCGATCTCGATACTGCTGTATCCGCCCCTGGCATTCAGCATCAGAGGGACAGCTAACAAGATCACATACATCGCCATATTGCTGAACGCGATGCCACCGGCCGCGGCCACGAACGCCCTAATCCGGAACAATCGCGGCTGCAGCACAGGCTCACTGGCACGTGTCTCGACCAGTGCCAGGAGAACAGCGACAGCGGCCACCGCAACGATCGCGACCCCAACGATCGACCACGGCGCACCACGGGCTATCGCCATGAGAACTCCAGCCATGCCGGATAGCACAGCAGGAAGAAGCAACGCCCCGGCGAAATCGAATCTGCTTCTGGACCCAGACCCAGACTCGTCGTCGGATAAGGATTGTGGCCTCGGCAGTACTCGCCATCCAAGCATCAAGGCGGCCGCTACCACCGGGACGTTCACGTAAAAAATACCGTGCCACCCAGCGAATTCCGTAAGCACTCCACCCAGTGGAGGACCGGCCCCGGCCGAGAGCCCGATCATGGAACCCATGAGACCAAACGTGTAAGCACGTCTTTCTTCCGGGACCACCTCTCGCATCACCGCCCAACCGGCCGGTAGAACCATCGAACCGGAAATCGCCTGTAGGACGCGAAACACCAGAAGAGTCTCAAAGTTTGGAGCGATTGCTGCACCCAGAGATGCAAGCCCAAAGACGGATAGCCCGGTCAGGATCATTTGACGTCGCCCGAATCGGTCGGCGAGATCGCCCGCAAGCGGTAGAAGAGATGCAAGAGCAACCAGGTAGGCCGTGACGAGCCACGATGATCGTGCTACGGAGACGCCAAGGTCATCCGTGATTTCTGGAAGGGCGACGGCGATCATCGTGGAGTTAAGTGGCATCAGCGTCGCGCCGAGAACGACCGAAATCACGATCAGTCGCTCACTAGACCCCCGTGTAACTACAGGAGCAGACGTGGCTGAAGACTCTGCTATGTCATCTATCCGGGGCGAAACGTACTCCTCAGGAACAGTAGGGGGACACAAGTAGGGGACGTGGTGTGGCGACCCCATATACGGGTGGCACTAGATTATGGACCGCTTTTGCCTCGTCTGGCTCAGAAACCCCAGGGAATACTCAGAACTACGAACGGCTAATGCCGTGAGGGCCGTGTTTTCAGGCCAGTCCCGGCATTGGTTACGCGACTAATCGTCGAAGATAAGCCGTACTTCCCCGGTGTCGCCGTCGATTTCCAGCGTTTGTCCGTCGGCGATCATGGAGGTCGCCACACCCGTGCCCACTACGGCCGGGATGTCGTACTCACGGGCGACGATGGCGCAGTGGCTGAGCGCTCTTCCGGTGTCCGTCACAATCCCGCCAGCGGTCGCGAACAAAGGCGTCCATGGCCGAGACGTGGTCGCAGTTACAAGGATCTCGCCCTCATTCTCCTCCCAAAGGGCCATATCAGCCTTTTCTGCTGCGATCGGGGATCTTCGGTCTCCGGACAATCCGGATCCAGAATCACCACGGATCTCATCGATAGTCAGATACCAGATACCAGATATCGGACGGATCGGCGATCACGCCAGCTGCGTCGAACCTCTTTCCCACCTTCAGGAACACTCTCCGAAGCGGGTGCAGCCCCTGCTGGTCCAGCCACCAGTTTGTGGTTGGTCCTCCTCGATGCGGAGACCAGCTTCTCGCGTTCATTCGTCATTTCTCGCCAGTGGATGTCCGGGTCAACGGCGGAGTCGGACAGATAGTTCTTGAGAAGCTCGATGGCCGTCTTTGGCTCCTCAACCCAACTGGGGTCAGACATCTCGATGACGGTGTCGGATCGCATTCCATACTTGCCCAGGAACTCTTCTATATCGGCGATAAATTCGCTGTGCTTCTCTGAGTGAGAAAGCATCCTCTTAACGTGGGTGGCGTCGGCCTCGGAGATGAGCATCGTGAGTTCAGGATCGGCTTTAACTTTTCGGCTCAACGCCCGGAGAGCACGTCCTACGACCAGGCTCGTGTTGTCGCGTCCTTGTGTGAGCTTGTACGCCTCAATATCCTGATCCCCGCCAAACAGATCGACATAGAGATCGTGGAACATACTTGGCGCTACGACATAGGGGAGGGTGACCTCCATGCGGTGCGCTCAACGATGATGCTCTTGAAATCGGCCGGAGAAGCAGCAGCAGCGATATTGTCTTACATCTCATCGCCGGTCAGGAAAAACACGTCATCCCGTTCGGCAATCGATCCCGCAGCGGCGAGCCGTCGGCCAAACTCAAGGAGAACCAGCCGAACCTTGTGGTTGCCCATCTGGTCGATCCACCAGTTGTGGTCTTCCTGGATACGATGACCTTTCTGGCCGGCGGCCATGAACATCTCAAACCCGCCACGTACGGCCTCCGGATACCCGGCAAGTTTCTCCCGGGCATCGGCGACAAACTGCTCGCGCTCGGCGACCAGCTGGTTCCAGTGTTCCTCAGGATCCTCGGCATCTTCTGAGAGGTAGTGTTTCAAGTTTTCGATGGCGATAGAGGGGTCTTCAACCCAGCTCGGGTCCGCCAGCTCAATGACGGTGTCGGACCTCATGCCGTACTTCTGCAAATACGCCCGTAGCAGGTGGAGGAACTCGCCTCCCTCGTCGGACAGCTCAAGTGCGGCGACTATTCCCCGGTCGGTTGGTTGAGGATCAGAGACCTTATCTCATCGCTGTCCGCACTCTGGCTGAGCGACCAAAGCTCTCGACCGGCGATAAAGCTAGCGTTTTCAATCCCCTGCAACAGCTTGTACGCGTGCAGGGCCTCGGTCTCACCAAACACGTCCGAATACATGTCATGGAACATGCTCGGGGCCACCAGGAAGGGGACTGCGATCTCAAAGTGTATTTCCCACAGCCGGACGAACTTATCAAGAGTCCAGTCGAGATGCTCAAGAAGGCTATCGACCGACGCAGCGGCCAGATCGAACGCATCCCAGGTGGCGTGGTAACCCTTGAGCTCCGGAAGCCACTCGTCATCCCAGCGTTGCACGAAGGTGCCAATTAACTCCTTTGGAGTTTCCTCGGCGTGCTTTCCGGCCTCCGCCATTTTCTCCGGCGGCACTGACGGGACGATAGTCAGGAAGTAGTAAGTGTTCCTGCGCTTGATAACCGCAGCAATAGGCTGACCGGCGGCGGCCAGGCCGGCGCTTGCGCCCTTGCCCCAGTAGTTCTCGACAACCCAGCCCGTAAGGGGGGCGATCGGCGAGGGCGCGTGCTGACGGTCTTGGATAAGGGGCAGATGGGCGTCACCCGGGTCGGCCCAGGTGACGGGAAAATCAGGCGGGAGTTGGATAGGAGTCGGTTCCGGGTGGTGTTCAGCCGAGATTCATCCTACAGGGGGTAAATTGGGAGCGGCGTGCACGGGACGCACCCTGTGGTCAGCCGAGGGTCGTTATCGGCCGACACTGGAGCAGGTAAAGCGTGTCTTTGAAAATTGCCCATTCGATGTCGACCGGGTGCCCTTCTCTCTTCTCTAAGGATTCGGCGAGACGGGCGACTTCCAAAGTTTGTTCGTCTGACATAGAAGGCTGTTCGCGCATGATGCGAGGAACGTCTACTTCTTCGGCGCCATCGCCTTTGGAAATCGTCATACGGGCCTTGTTTGATATCTGCGAAGACATGACGGTACCGGCGGCTTTGTCGATCGTGTACGTATCCGGCGTTACGGTGCCGCTGACTACGCTTTCGCCAAGACCCCAGCTTGAGTTGATAACGACCTGCCCAAGCTCGCCGTTGACCGGGTTGGCGCTGAACGCCACGCCGGAGATGTCGGACGGGACCATCTGCTGCACGACCACCGCCATCACGGCCTCGTCAATCTCCAGCCCGCTCTGCTTGCGGTAATCCAGGGCTACCGCACCATCAAGCGATGCCCAGCAGCGCACAACGGCCTGTGCGACGGCGTCGCCGCCTTTCACATTGAGAAACGTATCGTGCTGCCCTGCGAACGAGTTGTCGCTGCCGTCTTCATCCACTGCGGACGATCGCACAGCGACCGCGGGTTCGTCGGTTCCGCAAAGAACGCCAAGTTTGGCGTAGGCGTGGGTTACAGCGCTGAGCATGTCGCTCGAAGGGCCGTTTCCGTTCCTGCGCGCCTCACCCCAGCGGTCGAACGCATCAACCGTCAGGCTGAACGCCGGGGGGACGGTATATCCGTCAGCCAGTCGGCCCAGGCTTGCGCCTTTGCCGCCGACTTTTGTTACATCACGAGACCACTCGTGATCCAACCACACAATATCCAAAGCGGTTACCTCCCTGGCGCGGTATGCCAGAACGTCATTACAAAGTAGCGGAATCCTACACCCGGC
>CAUZRH010000045.1:0-8807 GCA_963582115.1 Dehalococcoidia bacterium | reverse complement strand
GGTGTGGATACGTAGATCGGGCTCGAAGCGGGTCGCCCAAGAACTAACAGGGGCGACCCGTTTAGGTGTGTGTCTTTAGTTCCCGGGAGCGGCGTTCAACATGCCGTTGTCGTCAAGGATCTGCGCCAGGAGCGCCATACCATCACGGTTCTTCTCGGGCGACTCGTAGCCAAAGCAGAGTCGGGCGTAGTTATCGCCGTCGCCGTTCGGAGCAAATATCGACCCGGCCTGATAGCCAACTCCGGCCTCAAATGCCTTCTCACGGAGTGTGGTCATGTCAGTACCCAGAGGCATCTCCAGCCATGTGTAGCAGCCGCCTTCTGGCTCACTCAACTTGGCGCCGGTTCCGCCGAAGTGCTCGCCGAAGGACGACACCATTGCGTTTCGCTTTGCGTGCAGCGAGGCGGAGAGGTTGTCCTTGTGCTCCTGCATGTGCTCCTTGAGGAAGCCCTCTACGGCCAGCGATGTGAAGTGGTTCGCTGCGCTGGAGCTTCGGAAGCCGATGGCTCGCTCTCGAACTTCTTTGTCGGCAATGAAGTATCCGAGCCGGAGGCCTGGGAGGAGGAGCTTGGAGTAAGAAGCGACGTGAGACACCATGCCCGAGTCGTCAATCTTTCGGAAAGACTCCTGCGCCTCTCCAAGGAATCGGAGGTCTACGTAGCAGTCATCCTCGATTATCGGGATACCGTGCTTGTGGCAGATGGCGACGATCTCTTCACGTCGCCCCGTCGGGAGCGTCGAACCTGTCGGGTTCTGGTGCTCCGGGATGGTGTAGAGGATGCGGGGCTTGTTTCCCGCAGCGGTGAGACTGGTGAACAGCTCGTCCAGTGCTTCCGGAATGAGGCCGTCGTCGTCGATCGGCGAACCAACCACGTTGCAACCAGCGTTGCGAAGCTGACCAAGAGTTCCGCTGTATACAAATCGTTCCGTCACGACGGTGCTGCCCGGGTCGGTCAGCGCCTGGATCAGGCCGTAGTTCGCCTCGCCGGAACCGGCGCAGATGAATACATCTTCCGGGTCGACGGAGAAGCCACGGTCAGCCTCAAGCTTCTTCGCAGTGAACTCGCGAAGAGCGAGGTTACCGTTCGTGTCCGGGTAGTAGACCAGGTCCTGACCCTCACGCTTCAGGCCTGCGATCAGGCCCTCGACAAGCTCATTCAGCGGTGCCGTCTCGGGCGGCGGGTACGCAGTACCAAAGTCGTACTTTGCGTGGGTCGGGTGTGCCGTGATCGTCTCGACTGAGTCGTCGGAGAATCGGCCTTCATAGCTAAACGTAGTTGTCATTCCGTGGCGGTCCTTAGATTCCTCTGGGTTTCTTCGGCTTACGTTCGGGAGATTCTGAACTAAATACGGCTTTTTGCGGTCGGTATGTCGATCGTCTCAACGCACGCATACGCGCGTCAAAGCAGGGTTCGGCGGCCAAGTGTACCCCTTAGTCGGTCACTTCTATGCGGATTCTTTTGTTGATTCGACCTTTGCTCTGGTGGCCAACTATATTGATATGCCCCACCTCGGCGGTGGATGCGACGTGTGTTCCGCCGTCAGCCTGCAGGTCAAGGCCATGAATATTGATCGTACGCACTTCCTCAATACCCTCCGGAAGGAGGTTGATTTTGGTGCGAATCAAGTCCGGGATAGCGAAGGCCTCAGCCCGGGGCAGGATATTGACCTCTATGGATCGGTTTTCCGCTACTTCTTTGTTGATAGCGGATTCGATCTCCTCGGTTAGCTCGGCGCTCATGTTTTCGAACTCAAAATCCATGCGGCCGGCCAGAGGAGTCATATTGCCGCCGGTCACCTGAGCACCGTAGTCACGAAACACAACCCCACAGAGGATATGAAGTGCGGTGTGCGTGCGCATAAGGCTGTGGCGTAAGGCCCAATCGATTCGGCACGTCACCGTGTCGCCGACCGACAGACTGCCCTCCGGGACCGTGTGAACGATCACCCCGCCTCTGCCGGACACCTTGCTCACTTCGATCTCAGAACCGTCGGTGGACAGCATCCCGCCGATATCGTTTGGCTGACCTCCACCGCCCGGGTAGAACACGGTGCGGTCAAGGATCACGCCCGTCTCTGTCACCTCGGTGACTGTCGCATCACACTCGCGCATGTATGCGTCCGTGTTGTAAAGCAGCTCAGTCATTGGTGTCTCCTTGATTGCCCTGGGAGTGCACTGGGCGGCGTTCGTTGGATTCGGAACGCGAATGATATCGAAATTCCTCACGATTTCGGGGCTTAACTATGATCCAAGCGTCATATACTCCCGCGGCACATGGCGTCCTTCACATATGGCGCCCCAATAACCAAAACCGAGCACAACGGAGTTCCCCATGCGAGGCGCACGATTCCTGGGAGACCGCAAGGCCGAAGTAACCGACTTCCCCGATGTCGAACCCGGCCCGAACGAGGTACTACTTAAGACACGTGCGTCAGGCATGTGCGGCAGTGACCTCCACGCCTACCGGTCTCCGGCAGCAGAGATCAACACAGAGAATCGCCCCGGACACGAGCCGTGCGGCGAGGTCGTCCAACTCGGTCCTGGCGTGACGAACGCGAAGGTCGGCGACCGGGCGATGATCCATCACTATGTCGGTTGCGGGAATTGCCGATTCTGCCGGGAGGGCTACCAGCAGCTCTGTTCCAACCCGGGTCCGTGGACGAAGTATTACGGCGGTTCCGCTCACGGAGGGCATGGCGAGTACGTGGTGGTCCACGAATCGACCCTCGTACCGATGCCGGACGCTATCGATTACGACGTGGGTTCGATGATCGCCTGCGGGACTAGCACTGCATGGCTGGCCCTTGAAAAGATGCAGGTCTCGGGACGCGACATCATTGCCATCTTCGGACAGGGCCCGGTCGGTGTTGCGGGAACGATGCTGGCGGCAGCGATGGGCGCTCGCGTGATTGCGGTCGATCTCTCGGACGACCGCCTTGATCTGGCGAAGAAGGCCGGAGCCTGGGAGACGGTGAACGCCGGTAACGTGGACTCGGTAGAGGCGATACGGGAACTCACCGGCGGCGAGGGCGCACACGCGTCGCTTGAGGCTGTTGGGGCGGGACCGACCCGCAAGCAGGCTGCACAGGCGTGCCGTGTGTTCGGGCGAACTGCTCTTGTGGGCGAGCGCGGCGACGCCAGTTACGACGCCACGCCGGACATCATCCATCGACACCTGACGATGTACGGGTCGTGGACCGTAAGCAAGTTCGGCATGGAGGACTGCGCCAACTTCATCGCAGACCACAACATCCCGATGGCATCTCTAATCGAGCAAAGAGTCAACATCGAAGACACCGTCGAGGCCTACGAATACTTCGACAAGCAAACCAGCGGCAAGATGGTGATCACCTTCGATTAGGTAGACGCAGGGGCAAGTGCATGTGCCCCTATATCTGTGGGAGAGGCCTAGTTACATGAAGGGTAAGGGAGGTTTCCAAAGTCTTCGGCAAATCGGCTTTGTCTGCTTAACAGCGTGCCGGTGGAGATACCTCGGCTTACGCTCGGTATGACGGACTCACCCCAACCTTCTGCCGGTCGGGTGAGGGGTACATGGACGACTTGTCAGTCGTCCATGAGTCCAGCGCGTTATCGCACTATCCGGCCCTTCGAGAACCTCAGGGCACTGTCCTTCTGGCCCGGAACCCTGCCCCAACTACCCGCCGGGCTGCACCAGCTCTATCACCACGTCATCTGGGCCTTCGATATACGCGATCTTTGAACCACTGCCGACATCGGTAATTGGCAACACGATGCGGACGCCCGCAGATTCAAAGTGGGCGATATCGGCCGCTATATCGTTCGTTTCGAACCCGTAGTGCTCTAGGCCCAGCCGATTAATTTCAGGGACGGCGCGTTCTTGCGACTCGCCCGGCCTCTGGGACGAGATGTTGAGTCGCACCGGGCTTCCCGTATCCATGGTGATCGTGAACGTGCCCGGCATCACTTCACGCTTGTTCAGAAACTTCGCGCCGAAGTGTTCGGTGTACCAGGCTGCCGACGCCTCGGCATCGTTGGATCGGAGATGTACGTGGTTTATGGCATGGTGCATTGAGTTCTCCCTTAATCTGTTGGTGATGCCCAGACGCGACGCCAGCCGCGACACCGAACGTGAGCTGCCTCTACTTAATTTCGATCTCCATGAACGAGACAGCGATTCTGCTTCGGTTGATCACGTTGTGCTCGGCCCCGGCCCGCCTGAAATACGGCACCCCGTAGCTGATGCTGTTCTCGGCTTCGCCGTCCGCTGAGACGATCGTCAGCGTTCCGGTGAGCAGTGGCACGACGGTGTAATCCAGCTCATGAACATGGTTCCCCGTCTCGGTTCCGGGAGCGAATAGCCACTCGGTAACTCGAACCCGGTCGTTGTCCTCGTGTACGGTCGATATCGCGAGTTGCGCCATCTGGAACCTTTCAAGTAATCATGTTGTAGGGAAGTGAGGCTAAATTATCACGCGATCACCCTGAGCGGGGGACGCCGTCGCCGCTTGCTGTGCCACCTTCCCGCCGTTACGCTGCCGCTGCCGCGCTTGGTTCGATTCAAACACCACGAGAATGGTCGGACTTTTTCCGATCGGGAGACAAACGATGGATCTCGGTTTTTTCACGATGCCGCTTCACCCGCCGGGTTCAAACCTGACGGAGACCCTGAAGTCTGATCTGGACCAGATCATCAAGCTGGACGGGCTTGGTTATTCAGAAGCCTGGATCGGCGAGCACTTCACCGCCGAGTGGGAGAACATTCCCTCTCCCGAGCTGTTCATCGCACAGGCGTTAGCGCTCACCAAGAACATCCGCCTCGGCACCGGTGTGACCTGTATGCCCAACCACAATCCCTTTGTTCTTGCCCAGCGAATCGCGCAGCTGGACCACATGGCCGAAGGACGTTTCAACTGGGGCGTAGGCATAGGCAGTTTCGACGGAGACACCGAGGTTTTCGACTACGGCGGAGAGAATCCGTCATTGGACAATCGGGCGTACACTGCGGCCGCGATCGAGACGATTCTGAAGCTCTGGGATGATCCCCAACCCGGCGTTTGGGAGACTGAGTGGTGGAAGTTCCGCGTCCCGGAGCCGCAGAAAGATATCGGGCTAAGAACCCACATGCGCCCTTATCAGAAGCCTCACCCGCCAATAGGTGTCGCGGGCGTCACTCCGTACTCGTCCACTCTCAAGATGGCGGGCAACCGCGGGTGGATCCCGATGAGCATCAACCTGACGCCGCCGGTGCTGTTGAAGACGCACCGTGAGGCGATCGAACAGGGCGCACGCGAGGGTGGTCTGGAACCACGATTGTCTGAGTGGCGCGTTGCGCGCGAGGTGTTCGTCGCCGAGACGACCGCCGAGGCGCGTGAGATAGCAATTAACGGCATCCTTGGCCGCGACTTCAGGGACTACTTCCTTCGCCTACTCGGCAAAGGCGGGATGCTGAGCATCATGAAGAACGACCCGAACATGGCTGATTCAGATGTGACGGTTGAGTATCTGGTCGACAACGTTTTCATCGTTGGAAGCGTGGATGAAGTGGCTCAGAAGCTGAATGATCTTGTTGGCGAAATCGGCGAATTCGGGACGCTTCTAGCAATGGGTCATGAATGGGACCCGTACGAGGCGTGGCACGGATCGATGTCGTTGCTCAAGAACGAGGTCATGCCGAAGGTGGGCTAGTTATGCTCGCTGCGCCCACGCTCTGAACGTTTTCGTACGCCAGGCCTGGGCGGGGCAAGCACCGCCCCTACGATGACAGGCTGGAATCAGCCCGTACCCACCCTGAGGTTCTCGAAGGGTGCGATGTGCAACATCGCACCTGCACCCTCTAGTCCCTAACCACCGTTACGGTCCCGGTAGAACCGTCCACCGTCACGGTTGCGCCATCTGGAATCAGGGTCGTCCCGTTCCCGGTGCCGACGACAGCCGGTATGCCGAACTCACGTGCCACGATTGCGCCGTGTGCCAGCACCGACCCGATGTTGGTAACCAGTGCACCGGCAACAGCAAAGTAAGGCGTCCACGGGGGCGTCGTCAGATCACAGACCAGCACGTCTCCCTCTTCCAGCCTGTCCGCTTCCGTGACCACCGTGATGACCCGCGCCCGGCCCGTGTAAGTTCCCGCAGAAGCGGCCATCCCCGTCACAACGATCTCCTCGGAATCCGACTGTTCGCTCTGTGCTCCCTTGCCGAGCACGGACGGAGCGATAACAGTCCGCCATAAAGCGAGTTGCGATTTCCTTGAACTCACCAACCCCGGATCTATTGCTGCACCGGATTCAAGCAACTCCAAGAGTTCGTCGATCTCGTAATAAAAGACATCGCCGGCCTGCTCCAATGCGCCCTTGCCACACAGCATTTCGCCGACCTTCAACCAACGCATCCGGGAGGCGTTCAATATCCGTTGGTCGGCAAGGAGGTTGTGGTCCTCTGTCACCGGGCCGATGTGCTGGCCGTACGGCAGGATCCTGACCAGGTCGGCCGCAGCGGTTGATGTACGAGCGGCAGCGACAAGAGCAGATACCAGTTCTTCCCGGCGTATTACGGCCGCCTTCTCAACCACGCGTGGACTTCGATCATCGTCTTCGGTCGAATACTGCAGGATGATGGATAGCGGCATAGAGAAGTCTTCGCGCCAGGTCGGCGTGTCCTCCATCACCAGCGGGTTGACGTGACCGTACTTGTCAATCGCCAACTCAAAGCCATCTCTGAACTCAACCTCGTCGGCACTGCTTCCCGACGGCAGTTCACCCGAGGTAATCGCAGACAGCACAGCGTTAGACCTGCGAGCGATCCGCCCCAGGTCCCAGAACTCCGCTGCCCGGGTAGTAGAGATATTGGGGAAGCCCTGCAACAAGGCCAGTCCTTCTGCCTGCTTATCGGCGCCAAACTCCACGATGTAACGACCCACAAAGGTTTCGCCCAAAATCTGTGCATGGAACACGGCCGATTCGTGCACCAGTCGCATGGCCTCAGATATTCGTGTTTGATGGGCTACTACGGCGTCTCTCCATCCGCCAGCGACGACCGCATCAGGATCGAAAGCATCGATCTCGGCGACTACCTCATCTACGACGGGAAGGCACCGTTCTCGCCAGTCCAGGAGGTTCGAGTCGTCCTCCGGCACACTGGTGTCGTCCAGGTGCGGCGAGAGAGTCGACTCCGGCGGCCATTTGGCGGCGCGTGTGTATCCGAAACTGTTGACGTTTAACCGCTCCGGTAGCCCGCCCTCATCATTTGACGCACCCATCATGGGAACCAGAATCGCGACGGTCTGGGTCAGCTGGGGCGAAGACGCTGCACCATGCTCGTTATGAATCCACGTGGCCTCCTCGTACTCGGGTCCGGGAAGGTCAAATGTCACAGGCCGGTTAGCGGCATCGGTCAACGCGTGTCTCCTATTTCAGAACGTGAAAGGGCTATCTGGCCTGAAGTGCGCAGGCGCTTCTCGGGAAATCCTCGGATATTGCGGACGGACAATCCTAACCCTGAACCGCCTCGCTCCGGCGAAGTCGTTCTACCTCAACTGCGAACCAAAGCGCCATTGACCCGCCACGGTGGTCAAATCCGAACTCAGCGGGCCGGTCCAGATACTCTTTTGTGCTTGTCTGTACGCCGGTTCCGGTACACACATCTACCAACCCACCATCGTTATCGATCCGCTCCGCCGCCGCATACCAGGCATGCTCAAGAGCCTGCCGAAAGCCGTCTCCCAGCCAACCCAGTCGGATTCCCCGGGCGATGGCGTACCCGACCATGCAGGTGACGCTCATCTCGTGATACGACCCCGGATAGTCCAGCACCTGGAGCCAGGTTCCGTCTGGCTGCTGGAGGGGAAGCATCGCTTCAAGGTGCCTGACGTACGCCTCAAGTAAGCCCGGCCGCAGCTCATGGCTCTCCGGCATATAGGTGAGCAGCTCTGAAAAGCCCATAGCAGCGAATCCGTTCGACCGCCCCCAGTTCCAGTCAGCACCCTGGCAGTGCATGAACAGCCCGTCATCCTTCTGGGTATCTGCATCCGCTAGGAATCGCGCCGCCATGTCGATGTAATCGGTCTTCCCGGACTCCGCAAAGGCCCGGCCGAGAATGGCCGAAGTGAAGAACATGTCTTCAGTACGGAAATTGTCGTCCGAAGGCGGCGGGGGCATTCCGGGGCCATCCGATCGATATCGATCAGCGGCAGCTATCAACATCGTCGTATACCGGGGATCGTCCGTAGCCGCTGATAGTTCATCGCACCAGACAAGGCCCGCAAGTTGCGATCCTCCGGGCGAGTCATCGAACGCAGCCTTTTGGCCCGAGGCATAGTTCTCTATGAGAGTCGTTACATCAGACGGCGTCGTATCGGGTTCTCCCCAACCAGCCTCGTTTTCCAATTCAGCGAGCCGCAACCGACCGCTGATTGCGACGCCCTGTGTGTAGATCACAGGATCAAGAACATAGCCGTATGTCCGGCCCAGCAGCCGGGCTACCTCCATAGGAGAGCGATCTCTCCTGGTCTCAAGTGCCTGTCTGGAAGGCGACTTGCACGCAAAGGCAGCTATAGCAGATACAAGTCGAGCAAGTTCACTCTCAAGTGCCTCAGCAGTGGTCGTGAGACGAAACGCCGGGATCGACGGCAGTCCACTTGGTTCTCCGATCCCTAAGGCTGCTATCAGTGAGTCGGTTGGAGCCGCGTCCGCGGCATCCAGCATCCTCCCTGGAACCGTAGCCGCCGCGTTCGCCTCCCAGGACACGGATTCACCCTCTTCAACTTCCAGCACGAAGTCCGGCGCTGAAAGGCTGATCCAGCGCCACAGATAGCGTGCCTCAGGATTCA
>CAUZRH010000044.1:0-8915 GCA_963582115.1 Dehalococcoidia bacterium | reverse complement strand
CAAGTCCGTCAACAACCTGGATGAGATTCTGGATGTCGAGCACGTTGACGTGTTCCACGTCGCCCCAAGCGACCTTGCGCAGTCCATGGGCCACATCGGCAACGACGAGCATCCGGACGTGCAGCGGGCCATCGACGAGTCGATCGCGAAGATCATCGCCGCCGGGAAGACCGCTGGTACAACCGTGGGCGCACACAACGTCGCCAAGTTCCGGGACCAGGGCGTGAAATTTTTTTACACAAGCCTGAACGGCTGGATCATGTCCGGAGGGTACGAGTTTCTGGGCGCCCTCGACGGCTAACGAACAAACTCCGTGGCACCGGCACCGATCTCCCACGGGTCGGCTCCGCATTCAAACCCGTCCTCGGCGCGTACAAGTAATCGGCCGGTCTCCGGGATTTCTACGAGTAGATGCGTCTCCGGGTGAGACCGGTCGAATCGATCTCGAAGGTCCTGGTAGCAGTAGACACCTGCGCCGGAATTAATGTCCCGGAAGTGCCTGTTCACCCTGCCGTCGTCGCGCGGGTCGAATTGGTATGCTTCTGACGATATTCCGGGTACGAATCCGACCGAGATGATGGGTTGATCCGGGATCACCTGATCGTATACGAAGGCAATGTTCAGGTCTTCGGACGCGAACTGGTCAATCTCGTTGTACCAACCGCGCTGTAGCGTGCCCGCGACGTCAAAGTTAAGAACGCCACATACCGGGTCTGCGGTACGCAGCATTTCGCCGTTTCAGAGGATCGCTGCCAGCTCAGCACGTTGGCTCTCCGGCTACTGAACGAGCAGGCACAGCGATCCTAGTGCCTCTTCCCAGACCAGTTCTGGATGAGTGAAATCGATCGTCTGCGTGGTCGTGTCAAACACCCCGATGTCCAACGCAGCGGCTCGACCGCTGTTGAATCCGATTTGCTCGCCTGCGGTCAGTTCCAGGAACGGAGCGTAGGAACATACGTCAACAGCGAACGCGCCAGTCGAGTACGCGTTGCAGTTGAACGAGTCCAGATCGTCGATCGACTCCAGGATGCGGCCTGAGACCGGCCCAACATGGCCGTACCTCACTCTGAGCCCCTCGCAAATTCCGACGTCGAACGTGTGTGTACTCGCTATAGCTAACTTCCTGGCCGCTGAGGCTGGTGGTGACGGTTGATACGCCGATCGAGATCAGAATTCCGTCGGCAACGGAGTAAACGGGAGTTGGAGGAAATGTCTGGCCGTCCCCGAAAGGCCCTTCGCCAATTTCGCCCCAGATCGTCGGTACAGCGAAGTACATGTGAGAGGTAGGAAAGGTGTTGCCCGGAGGATTCACGTTGCCAAGCGGAGTGAGTAGCGGGACGTTCGACAGGTCCATCGGGAAGGCGCTGAAGTTGGGCCAGTCTCCACACTGACGCTCGGACACGAACGAATATGGATCGTCCGCTCTCTGTCTGGGCGGATCGTAAGTTGGAACAACTTCAAAATAGCCGGCAGATCAGGGAGAGGCGTACCTCCGTCGAATCCCGGCAGGAATGCGGGAAACGGAGAGGGCGTGATGGCAGGGTTATTGTGAAACCCGGCGGTGGTGTCGGGAGTGGTTCGCCGGCGATACCAGTTGACGTTGGCTCCGGTCGAACGGTTTCGACGCTGGCCGCGCCGCTATCGGTCGCCGATGAACAGGCCACTAGCACTGCCAGGACGATGTTCAGAAGCGTCAGGTAAGTCCATCGTGTTCGAATACGCCGCATCTGACACTCTCCCGGATCTGGTTCTTCCTGAATTCTCAGAGAGAGCAACGATTTAGGGATGGGCCGTCAGACGAAGATCGATACGTGATCGCACCAGACTCTAGAACCACCTGGAACGCGGCCTTAGAACGCGTCTGGGCCGGTCCCCTGTTCGTGCAGCTCTTCACGGGTGTAGCTGCCCAGCGATCGGAAATTGAACTCGGTGTATCGCTTGATCCATCCGAGCACAATCTGCTCCGACTCCCGATAGCGCGCCCGGGTTGCGTCGTCCGCCTCATCCCCAAGACGGTCGATGATGTCGACGCCCTCAGAACGTGTCAGCTCTTTTATTAGCGCCAGGTCGTGATTCCGCTCCGTGTCCTCACAGGCCGCTGCATGCACGACCCGCTGGGCCGTCTGCGCCACGGAGATACGGGCCGTTGCCAAGTCCTCCATCAGAGCCGGGTGAATGCCCGGGTGCCCCTCCAGAGAATCGATGCCTTTCGCGCCCCGACCGTTCAGCCAACCCTCGACGTACTCGATGATAGTCCGAACGTTTCGACGGGAGCCTTCCTGGGTGACCGGTCCTTCCGGGGTCTCAATTTTGACAGGGAAGTTGTCCGGGTCCTTCATCGCATCGGTCGGCTGCCAGCCAGTGGCGTGCAGCTCTTTGAAGGGGTCTGCGGCCGTTTTCTGGTGATATATGTGCGCCGTCCAACCTCGCAGGAAACCGTTTTCGGCCTCCCAGACCTTGTCGGCACGGATCGCCTTCGCCGCCATCTCGTTGACCGCCTCATCACGACTTGGAAGCTGTGTGGCCATGCCTCCGATCGGCACGGCGCCGTGCTTCAAGCAAACGGCTACCAGGCGACGGAAAATGTTCGAGATGAACGGGGTTGCTTTAACGTCCACGCCAAAACGGTCCGGCCACAGGGAGTCGGGGTCGTTCATGACGAACTCGAGCAGGCTGGCCTTCAGGTCCCAGCGCGCTGCGTTCAAACCGGCGGCGTACGGGCCAAGTTCGTACAGCATCTCCTCCATCTGCCAGACGGCGGGGAGGGATTCGACCAGGATGACCCCCCGGATTACGGCGTCCGAGAGGTGCGGAACCAACTCCCGAGAAGCGTCGAAAACGTCCCGGTACAGTCGAGCCTCGGCTACGGACTCGGTCTTTGGCAGGTAAAAGTAGATGCCCTTGCCCTGCTCGGCGTGAACACGCCCGGCATGGAACAAGGTCGCCGCCGTACCCAGCAGCGTGGCCGATATCGGCACACCGTCGACCGAGAAGTCCGGTTCGTTCAGATGAAGGCCGCGTTCACGGTGCATGAAGAACGGAATAGGCCCGTCCCACAGCTTGTAATGCCGGTCCCGCGCCTCGTCATGGAACTCCAGGTTGCCCAACAGGGCATCCCGTCGATTTATGGCTGATTGGATCGTGTCAGAGAGGGTGTGACCGGCGGCGTCTTCATCATCGTCAAGATCGCCAACCGCCTGCGTACCGTCCGGCATCGGGTTGAGGGCATTGATGAACATGGAGGTCATCGCCACCGGGCCAGATATCTCAATCCCCGGCTGTCTTAGCTCTTCCGGGACCTCCGGCACCTGCCAATTGGTTGTGGTGGCAGGACTTGGTGCGAGATGCGCGGGTTGTCGGCCTTCCCCCGTTGCTGCAGCCGACACGGCCAGGCGGTCAGCCCGAAGTTCCTGGATTCGATCGTTGAACCGATCGTGTAGCGATAGCACGTAGTTCAGGAAGTCTGGCGTGAGTATCTCGCCCGACCTCGGAACGCTCTTAAAGTTGATTCGATCACTGGCCGACATGGCTATCAATCCTTCTAGTGTGGCTGACGCCTGTAATTACGGAGACGGGACATGCAGCGCCATTCTCAAATTGGCGCAATTTAAGATCACGCGGCAAACGAACCGGCGTTCAGGCCCGCCCCTAGCAGCGAAAAATTTGTTTCCAACCAGAAACATTATCCCGGACAGCGATGAGCAACATCACGGAAGCGTGTAAAGAACGTGCGATACTCGGGCAAGCTGCCTGGATCTTTGGACAGGGCGATCAAACGCACTAAGAGGATGACGTCGTGACTTCAAGCGGACCCACTATCAACGGCATGTTGACTCGCGATTTGCTGGTCAGGCTGGCACAACGGGGCGAGATCGACACCGTGGTGGTCGGCTTTACGGACCTGTATGGCCGACTCATGGGTAAACGTTTCGATGCCGACTTTTTCATCGAACAGACGGTCGACCACGGCACCCACGGTTGTGACTATCTCTTTACGGTTGATATGGAGATGGAGCCGACCCCCGGTTACCAGTACGCCAACTGGTCTAAGGGCTACGGCGATGTCCACCTTTCTCCAGATATGGAGACGCTCAGGGTGGCGTCATGGTTGGACAAGACGGCGATGGTCCAGTGCGATGTCCATCTGCCCGAATCCCCAGACTCGTCCGGGTCTGAGTCTGGGGACCACGATCTTGTGCCTATCGCGCCGCGATCTATGCTCAGGAAGCAACTGGCGCACTGTAAGGCGTTGGGTTTCGACCCGTTTGCGGCTTCGGAACTTGAGTACTACGTATTCAACGACTCGTACGCAGATGCGGCGCGCTCCGGGTATTCAGGACTCGAACGTGCGGGGTGGTACGACGAGGATTACAGCCTTCTTCAGGGATCGCGCGGCGAGCGGTTGAATGGCACAGTACGCCGCCATCTTCGCGATTCAGGAGTACCGGTCGAGACGTCGAAGGGCGAAGCGGGGATCGGCCAACATGAGTTAAACGTTCGTTACAGCGAGCTTCTGACTATGGCCGACCGGCATGTCGTATACAAACAGTGCGTCAAAGAGGTGGCCGACGGGATTGGAGTGAGCGTGACCTTCATGGCGAAGTTCGCAGAAAGGCACAACGGTTCAAGCTGCCATGTCCATCTGAGCCTGCGAAAAGACGGGAGCCCTGCTTTTGCTGACGGCGACGGGCAGTCCGACCTGTTTCGCTGGTTTCTTGGCGGTTGGATGGCGCACGCGCATGAGTTCATGCCGTTCTATGCTCCAAACGTGAACTCGTACAAACGATACGAAAGTGGCTCCTGGGCACCGACGAGCCTGGCATGGGCATTCGACAACCGAACTGTTGGGTTTCGAGTGGTCGGTTCCGGTGAGTCCCTCAGGATCGAGTGCCGGCTGCCGGGCGCGGACTGCAACCCGTATCTGGCCTACACCGCTGCCCTGGCATCCGGGTTGGACGGCATCGTGAACAAGATCGAACCACCTCCGCCGCTGGATGGGGATGGATATACATCGCCGGGAGTCACGCCGCTGCCCGCCACATTACGCGACGCCAATGAGGTGTTCCGGGCCAGCGAGTTTGTTCGTGATTCGCTCGGCAATGACGTGGTGGATCACTATGCCCACTTCTTTGAAACCGAGCAGGCGGCATTTAACGTAGCCGTCACCGACTGGGAACGACGACGCTATTTCGAGCGTATCTGATTCCCGCCACGCTTCCGGTTCCCGTCGGGCGAAGCGATAATCAATGGTCGTCATTTATGGTCGTGCGCACATAACAACGGGCGCATCGCCCACTACTCGTCAGACAACTATTACCTGATACCTATTAACAGGGACACGGAGCCAAAAATCACAATGAACCCTCGCCTTCACAGTCGATTAAGCCCGGCCCTTCTACGGTTCGGGCTGCCGATCGTGATTTTGATGGCGGTCTTGCTGATCGCCGCCTGCTCATCGGACAAACCAGAAACGCCCCCAACCTTCACCCCCATCCCTGTGCTAACACTCCGGATAGAGCTCGGAGAAGTTGTGTCACTTTCGCCCGGCCAGTCCGCGGAGATCTCCGGAGAGAACGTGGAACTAGCGTTCCATCGCGTGGCCGATGACTCACGATGCGCAGAGGGCGTGCAGTGTGAGACGGCGGGTAGCACGATCGTGGTCATGTCATTGGCTGGTCCGGATTTCGAATCCGGCCAGATCGAGTTCATCATTCAGCCGGGTGGTGGCGGACAGGTGCAGACAGGGCCATACAACGTCGAACTAGTTTCGATCGCTCCAGACCCGCCGCCCGAGGGCGGAGTCGCCGCCTCTGATTATCTGGTCACGTTCAACGTAACCAAAATTTAGTCAAAACACCTCTCCCACCTACCCGAACGCCTACCCGAACAGAGGTCCAGATGGGATTCACTCCCGAACAAGAATCGATCGTCGCCAACTTTATCGGCGAACACGACATCCCCGGAGCGGCCGTGGCGATTGTCCGTGGCAATGAGATCATCGCCGAGGGCGGCTTCGGTGTGGCCAATGTAGCGAAGGAAGCCCTGGCAACCGAACACACGATCTGGCCCATCTGCTCCATAACCAAGTCGTTCACGGGCGTGTCGGCGATGCAACTGGTCGAGTCTGGAAAGTTGCGACTGGACGAACCTGTCCAAACTTACCTCCCGGGGTTCGCTGTCCAGGACGAAGCGGCAAGCCGCCATATGACGACCCGATTGTTCCTGCGCCACAATAGCGGGATGGGTCGGACCGGGCACCAGGACCGCACGCGGGAAGAGGCGGTAAACCCATTTCCGACACGTGAAACGCTGGTCAACGCGCTTAATACCGCTGTGCTTCAGTCCGCTCCCGGAGAGGCGTTCTCCTACTGCAATGAAGGCTTCGCCACGGTAGGACACACCATCGAGACACTGGCCGGTATCCCGCTTGAGGAGTACTTCACCAAAAACATATTCGAGCCGGTCGGCATGTCAGACTCGTCCATCGATTTCATGGACTGGAAGAACGGCGCTGATCGTACCTACGCATACTCCAGGGGCGATGCGGGTGCATTCGATAGCGGCGAACGTCACGGCGACTACATCGTTGTTCGCCTGAATGACGATTATCAGACGTTCCTATCTACGGGCGGTATCGTCAGCTCAGTTCACGACCTTGCGCTGTACCAGATCGCCTCGATGGCATACGAAGACTCGCCGCTTGGGCTAACGGCCGGATCTCTTGATCACATGCAGAGCGTCCAGTTTCCGTTTGGCGACACCGGCTGGGGTTACGGGCTTGGTTACTGGGTGTTCTGGAGTGGATCAACGAGGGTTGTCGGCCACTCTGGCGGGCTGCCGGGAATCTCAACGTATTCGATGATGATCCCATCCGAGAAGACCGGCGTCGTGGTGTTCACCAACCGGGGAGATCGCAAGGCGTTTTTCCTGGCCGAGGAACTGATGAACACGGTGCGCGGACAGGTGTGGCGTGACTCCACAAACGAGCCGCTGCCGTATGAGACCAGTTACCCGACGCCTTCCAGTGACGACCTGGCCGAGTACACCGGAAATTACGAGTTCAGGGCAGGTACGGCGAGTGTCGAAGCCGGGGACGGAGGCGTTGTGATCAAGACGCCCTCACGGCTGGATGGTCCGCCGGTATCGATCACCACAACTCAGGTCGGCCCAGACTCGTTCATAAGCCAGGACCAGGGAATGTCGATCCCCTTCGTAAGGGACGCTTCCGGGCAGGTAGTGCGCTTCCTCAACGCCGGCTACTCGTACGATCGCGTTTAGGGAGCGATCCGTTCGGCGCCGACCTCAGGTCAAGGGTGTCTCAGTCGATAGAGTAGCGTTCACGAAACGTCTCAGGCGGCGTGTACAAATAGACCAGTGACTCTATGAATGCCACTATTCCTGGAATGAACGTCCAGAACAAGATCAGGTAGATGATCCCTTGTGCGTACTTCCCTAGATAGAATTTGTGGACCCCGATTCCACCCAACAACAAGGCCAGTACGAATGCTACCCACTTGTTCTTGCCCCTCCTGGTTTGGGAAGCGGGATAGCTTGTCGGTGCAGTTTGTGGTGCCGGAGGCGCAACCGCGGGCGCAGACGCCGCAGGTGAGTGTTGGCGAACGCCACAGGTCGGAAACAACTCTGCGGCCTTCTTGATGACTGCACCGCAGGATTAACAGTACCGTTCATCAGCTCCGAGAACGGTGCGCGTTTCGGGCACAGGGTTTGGTCTCGGATTCGAAGGCGCTTGCGCTTCGACCACTGCATCAATGGCCTGCGGGGCCCCGTACTGCGGGCAGTGCTGGGCCTGCATGCTAATGGTCTCGCCACATGCACCTCAGAACTTTTCGTCCGATCTCCTGATCCTAACCTCAGTCATCGACATCACTCTCGCTACTGAATTAGCAATTGACTCGCGCAGCGGTCAATCTACCATGCCCCCTACTCCATCTTGGAGCCGACGAAGCGTGAGATGGCTCGGGCTGTCGGGTCTACGCGTACGTTGATTAGCGCCGGCTTGCTGCTGGCGAATGCCCGTTCCAGTGCGGGCCGGATTTCGTCCGGATTTTCGACCAGTTCGCCGTGACCACCGAGTGCCTGTGCCACAAGGTCGAAGCGGGTGAAGCCCAACTCTCGGCCCGGCTTTCGAATGCCCTCTACTCGGGCAGTCCAACCCTCGTTGTTGCTGACCACGACCACGATCGGCAGGTCGTGCCTGACCGCTGTGTCGAAGTCCATCATGTTCATGCCAAGCGAGCCGTCGCCGTGCAGTGAAAGGACCTGAACGTCCGGTTTCGCGACCTTTGCGCCGATGGCATACGGCAGGCCGACGCCCATGCAGCCGCTCGGGCCGGAGTTGATGCGATGTCCCGGGTAGTAGGTGTTGATCGACTGTCGCCCGTAGTGAAGGATCTCGTTGCCATCCACCGTCACAATGGCGTCACGATCAAGGAACTTGTCGATCTCGTTGCAGAGTCGCAGCGGGTGGATCGGCACCTGGTCCGTGTTCAGGTTTGGCTGTGCACGTAGCAACCTGGTTTCGTTTTGCTCATCCAGGTAGTCGGTCCAGAACTTGCGGTCGTCGGCGCCATCTGAATCGATTCCGGAGTCGATCAACTGTTGCAGAACAACCTTGCAGTCGCCAACCAGCCCGATCTCGACCGACCGGTTGTGGCCGATCTCTGACTGTTCGATATCGATCTGAATCAGCTTTGCGTCCGGGCCGATGCGCCCACCAAAGGTCATCATCCAGTTGAGCCGTGTACCGACGATCAGCACAACGTCCGCCTCACGAAGCGCAGTGCTGCGTGCGGCGAGGAACGACAGGTCGTGGTCGTCCTCGATCAGGCCGCGTGAAATCGGCGAGGTGTAGAACGGAACACCGACGCTCTCGACGAGTTGTCGTAACTCGTCCC
>CAUZRH010000043.1:0-8953 GCA_963582115.1 Dehalococcoidia bacterium | reverse complement strand
ACCCGGTCACGTCGGGCCTGCGCATCCGATATCGCCGTACGGAGCGCACTAACGGCGGTGGCCGACTCACGATCCGCCTCAAGCCCCTCAACGCTCAGATCCAGCCGGGCCGTTACGTCGGACTCGCCGGTCGGCGGCGATAGCCTCAGTTGTTCAGCGTAGTCGGCGGTCAACTGGGCGATAGTTGTCGCAGCTCCACCGCCTGCCAGTTCTGCGAGCCCGGTGTTTCCGTCGTCATCGGTGACCTCCACGAACACCCACTGGTGCGTTCCGTGAACGGCGATGGAGGTGAACTCGACCCGGGCGATATTGAAGTTTCCGTTACTCAACTTGATTCACTGCTCCCGTGCGTTGCTGTTGCATTACTGGCCGTCAGGTCGGTTTCGGTATCTGGCGAACCTGTCACCTGTCGTGAACTCTTCAAGATAAGTTCGCTCGCCCTTTAGCTCGTGTGACACGTTTGCGGCTAGGACAGCGGCCAATGAGTTCAAGCTCGACTCAAAAGTGTTTTTCAGAAACTCTGGCCTGTTCTGAGTCACCGCCTCGGCGAACTTACGGTCTAGTTCAAGCGAGTTTTCATCGCCCATAGGATTTGGGTGTGGGCCACTCGCCAGTACCTGCCGCACGTCTTCTGCGGTTGGCCGCTCTGTAGGCGGATATTCGTGCCCATGGTAGCCGTACGCGACCAGCTCGTCTTCGAACTTCACCTGGGAATGGGTCGTCAGGATGTAGTCGTAACGCTTGTTCAGATAAACCCGACCCGGCCTCGTAAAAATCAGGTTCGCCACGGCACCGCGCTTGAATCCGTATACAACCGTATATGCGCTCAGGTTGTCGCCCTCGACATCGTGCAGCGAGTGATCCCGCTCAACGTACGCCGCCTGCACCCAGTCGATCTCGTCGTGGGTCCAGTAACGCATCAAGTCCGTCTGGTCGATCCCGGCCTCCACCACGCTGGACCCGGACCAGGCGGGATTGGCCGTCCAGATCCGATTCTGCGGCCCGCCAAGCTCCTCCCCACCGCCATCGACCATCGTTATAGAAGTGACCGCCCGGTCGGCCGTGTAATCGCTCAACGCCACGTACCAGGGGCCGTACCGCATCTGGAACCCGGCGGTGGAGATCACGCCCGCGTCACGAATCGTCTTCGCCTGTTGCGCCGCCTCGTCGTAAAAAAGCGTTTGAGGCTTCTCGGCAAAGATCGCTATCGCGCGCCCGGTGGCGAGTTGGGTCTCACCTTTATGCAGGTTCGGCGGGATAACAAACCAGACGGCGTCTATCTCGGCCTCCTGGAGCATCTGGTGCGCCGAGCCGTACAGCTTCGTTTCGCCCTGCCGATACGTTGATGCACGGGTCTGGATGGACCCTTCTTCCAGGTTCTCCGGTTGGGGGTCGGCCAGAGCCACAAGCCGGACCTCATCGTCCGCCTGCAGGCGGACGAGGTACTCGACGTGCTGAAGTCCGCGCTGTCCGCCGCCGATAACTCCAACTTTTAGCGGTCCGGGCATGGTGATCCCTCTAGAGGCGTGTCTTAGCTCGTCAATATCGAACGGGTATGGCGAGCGAGTTTAGCAATCGATTTGCCGTTCGGCTGCGTATAAGTCTGGTAGGTCTGAGCAAGCTTTGGGGTTCAAGATTTGCAATCACGCTAGATAGAGGACGACAATCTCGGCGATCGGGCATCAGTCCCGGACGATCGGGCCCGAAGTAATACAGGAGCAAAGGTGAGTCAGGTTCGCGAGCCGGAATCACTCGGGGCAGATCTCAAGTTCTCGCCACGAGCTATTTTTGGCGTCCCGGTAGCAGTCAGCGTGTTTTTGCACGTGATGACCGGCGGGGACATACAGGTAGGCGGAAATCTGATCCTGGCGACGGCGGGAGGCATTCTTGCGTCCATCGGCCTGGTATTGGTGGCGTGGGCCACGATTGCACTTCGTAAGGGCGGGCAGCATCCGGACCCGGCTCGGGCTACGACCGCTCTGGTTACAGACGGCCCGTTCCAGTACACCCGAAATCCGATCTATCTCAGCTTTACCTCGCTGTCGCTTGGAGTGGCGCTACTCCTTAACTCCTACTGGGTGCTCGGCTCGTTGCCGATCTCCGTCTTAGGACTCCAAATCCTGGTCATTCCCCGCGAAGAGCGATACATGGAGAACGTGATCGGCCACCAGTTCAACGCCTACTGTGAGAGCGTACGCCGCTGGCTGTAGCGCGGGCCTTCGATATAGAAGGCCCCGCTACAGTCTGAAATCAGAGATTACTCCGTCAGCGCAGCCGCCAACCGTTCAGACTCACGTTCCCGCAACCGCACGTTGATGCGCAATCGTTCCAGGAGCTGAGAGAGAGACAGTGCGCCCTGCGGCACCTCGTGATCTTCGAAGAAGGCCAGTACATCGTCGGCAAGTTCCGGCTTGGACAAAGACCGAACCCCCGAGAGCATCCGTACGATGGAGTTCGAGGGGAACACCTCGTTCATCTTGTCCCAGTTGTCCTTGATGAAAGCCCACGCCTGCGGACCGTTCTCCCGGTTCACCATGCAGCCCGCCAGCAGGTATGGCGCGTCCTGCGTTCGGATTTCGCCGCTCAGCGTCATCGCCAGCGTCCGAGACATCTGCTCAGACGTCGGGAAGCCCACCAGTGTTCGCAGATATCGCTGCTCCTCCTGCGGGTCCAGCGGCGACTTGAACCGCTGGAAGAAGGTGTCGTAATCGGCATCCGACCCGCAGTTCGCCACCACGCCGGTGACCGCTGCGGCCACGTTGGCGTCGATGCTGCTCGGGTCTTCCAGGTACCGAGCGTGCAGCCCACGAGCCTGTTCCCGCGCACCCTGATCGTTGCCGGTGATCGCCAACGAACGAATCAGAGTGCCGCGTAGTTCAAGATCACGGGACGACTGTCCCTCGGACGGCTCCCACCTGATTCGCTCCAGTGCGGGACTGACAAGCTCTCGAACAATGGAGCGCATCGCATCGCGACCATCGCCTTCCAGCAGACGGTCAAGTGAGGCCAGGCAACCCGTGAGCTGGGCCCACACCTCGGCGTCCGTCTCATCGGCGAACCCGCGTGCGAAGGCCACAAAGTCGATGGCAGCCGTGTTCCCGGCCACGACCGATGCCCAGGCGTCGTCGATCAGCATGTAACGCTCGATCGCCGAAAGGTCGCCCTGTGTCGGGTCGATTTTCGCCAACAACTCGGGGGAGTAGCGAACCCGATAAAAGCCGTGCCCGCCTGCGTTCACTATCACTGACTCGGCCGGTCCATCCAGCTCGATATCGACGCTTCCGTCCTCCAGCAACACACGTTGCTCTTCGCCGTTCACACGCAGGATGACCGGGACTGACCATCGGCTGTCCGCACCCTCGGGGTCGTTCTCAAATCGGAACCGTCGCTGAGACAACCGTAGAGTCGTTTCGCCTACAGTCTCAGCGCTCACGACCGGATAGCCGCCCTGGTAGATCCAGGAGTCCATTATTCGGCGTGCCGGCTGCCCCGTGGTCTCCTCGATGGCGTCCCATAGGTCATTCGTCTCGGTGTTGCCGTAGCTGTGCTTGTTCAGATAGTTCCGGATGCCGTCCCGGTAAGGCGTGTCGCCAAGATACTGTTCAAGCATCCGCAGCACCGAGCCGCCCTTTTCGTACGTGAGAAGGTCAAACATACCCTCCGCGTCCGAGGGCGAGTTCACTTCGATCTCGATGGGACGGGTCTTCTCAAGCGAGTCGACATCGAACGCCATAGAGCGCTCCATCCCGAACTGCACCCAGCGCTCCCATTCGGGCCTGAAGGCATCGGTGGACAGCGTCGCCATGAAAGTAGCGAACGCCTCGTTCAGCCAGATGCCGTTCCACCAGCGCATCGTGACAAGATCGCCAAACCACATGTGGGCGATCTCGTGAGCAATGACGTCCGCCACCCGGAGAAGCTCCGGCTCCGTGGCGCGATCCCGGTCCAGCAGGAGCAACACTTCGCGGTAGGTGATGGCCCCGAGATTCTCCATCGCGCCAAACGCAAAGTCCGGCACGGCAACCATGTCCAGCTTGTCGCCCGGGTAGGGGATACCGTAGTAGTTCTCGAAGAAGGCAAGCGCATGCTCACCGGCTTCAAGCGAGTACTCAGTCAGGTGGCCCTTGCCGCGCGGGTAGATGATCCTGAGCGGCGTGCCGTTCACGTCGACCGGGTCGGTTGCCTCAAATGGCCCGACGATGAATGCGACGAGGTAGCTGGACATCACCATCGTGTTGGCGAAGTTGACCGTGCGCTTACCGCCTGCAACTTCGTTTGAAATCTCCGCCCCGTTGGACATAGCAAACTGGTCTTCCGGAACCACCAGCGTTACGCCAAACGATGCCTTGAACTCCGGCTCGTCCCAGCAAGGGAAGGCGCGACGTGCGTCCGTGGACTCCATCTGCGTCGTGGCGATTGTGTGTTCGACCCCGGCATCGTCCTTGAACGTGGAGCGGTAGAAGCCGTGGAGCTGGTCGTTGAGGATGCCTCGGAACCGAGAGTGGAACGTGTGGTCGCCCGGGCTTATTACTGCCGCGAGCGAAAGCGTCGCGCGCTGAAGCTCCTCGTCGTACTCGATCCCTGAAACGTCGGTACGGGAACCGTCATCAGCCGAAACCCATGCCTCGTCGATCTCGATCTCGATCGAGTTAATGACAAAAACATCTGTTGATTCAGAGACGGCGATGCTCACCGCCTCCGTGCCTGAGAAGGTGAAGTTCACCAGGTCCGGCTCAAGCGTTAGCGCGTAGTGCGACGGGGTGATGGTCTTTGGAAGTCGGTAAGGGGACTGCGTGGCGTCTGGCATCTGGTCTCCGTGGGCGCGAGCGCGCGTCTGTATTTAATTACGAGTAGATGAGGCTACCAGCGAATACGCCGGTTGCGCGCCCGGACTCCACGGACTCCAAGTAAGGCGTAGGGCTACGGGTTAGTCTCCGCTTCCGGCCGTCCGGGCTGTCTGGACGGGTTCAGGAATCGACTTTTGCTGGCTATTTGAATCTGAAGATCGTCGTCGCGCAGATCCTTGCCCCTCGAAGGAACGGAACTCGGGCGTCATCATGAGAACGACTAGGCCCCCGACGATGCATATGATGCCAAACCCGATCTGGGTTATCTGAACGCCATATGCGTCGGCCAGGAAACCGCCCGATGCACCACCAAACGCCATCATGGATCGGTCCAGCGACACAAATGAAAGGATTCGCCCTCGCATTTCATCTGGTGCTGCCTGGACCATGAGTGATCGGCTGAGCGACATGAATGTCGTCTGGAGAGCGCCAATCGCCAGCATCACCGCCATTGGAATTGCGATTGCCCACGTGCCGGGCAGGTAGGTCGCACCTGTGAACAGGAGCAAAGCCACGCCAAACCCCGCGACATCTAGCGGCAGGATCAGCCCCAGCCGGGTTGGCTGCCTTTTGGCGACGAACAATGCCGCGACTAGCGCGCCCACGCCGGTGATCGACAGCATCATGCCAAGACCGCCACGTCCGATATCGATCACCTCGACGGCGAACAGAGGCGCGAACACCTGCATGTAGGACATGCCGAAAGCGAAATAAACGAGCGAGATCAACAGCACGCCGCGGATCTCGGGCCGTTTCATAGCAAAACTCGCACCCTCAGCCAGCCCGGAAGTCATCGCCCGAAGTCCGGTTTTGGAGGGTCGAGCGTGGTCAGCGACGTGAAGCATGTGGATCGCCACAACGCCGGTCGAGTAAATAGCGGCAATCAATATGAAAGTCCCGGTCAGCCCGATGAACTCGGCAACAAGACCGGCACCGGCAGCGCCAACGATGCGCATCACGTTCTGCGTGGAGCTAAGTAAGGCCATCCCGTTTGTGATCAGGTGGCGCGGAAGGACGGTCGGAACCATCGAGAATCGGGCTGGTTGATCGAACGCTTGTGTTGAGCCTATTGCGACCACCCAGGCGTAAATCATCCAGAGTTCCATCCAGCCGCCAATTAGCAGTACAGCGAACAGCACGGCGAGCAGGAAGGAGCCCCACTTTGTGGCGATCAGGATGGAGCGTCGATTGAACCAGTCAACCACTACGCCGGCCCAAATACCCAGGAACAGGGTTGGGAGTGTGCGGGCGGCCATCACGCCGCCAAGCTGGACTGCACTGTTGTCTGTGATATCGAGAACCAGCAGCGGTAGGGCGATCATCTGCGCCCAGATGGCCAGCGCATGGCTGGTCTGCCCGAGCCAGATCAGCCGGAAGTCACGGAATCGCAGGGACTCGAACATGGCAAAACGGACGGGTTGATCACGGTCCGATGCTGTGTCTTGTTCGTGAGTCTCATCTGCCATCCGTAGGTCGGTTCCTCCCTGATTTGCCAGCGCTGTCGGCAGTGTACTCCCGTTGCTGGCGAGGACGGATCGAGTGTGTCCCGAGGCCACTTACCCGTGCCCTACAGGCAACCCAACCGCGCTCTGGAGGCTCTCGAAGGGCCAGGACGCCCGGAACAGTCCGTATCAGCAAGACAGGCGGGTCCTGAGTCGAGTTCAGGATGACAATCACCGGGTGTGCTTGGGTGCATTGCACCCGACTGAAATCGCCTTCCCGTGATAATCTCCGCCATGCGACCTCGTCGCATCAAATCAGCTCAGCGTCAGATAAGGGATCGTCACCCGCCATGCCAAGCTTTAAAAGCGCCAATCCGCCGATGGACCGAGCGACACTCCGGGCCAACATCGCCGCCATCCCTCGGGTCAACATCGCTCATCTGCCTACCCCGCTCGAAGACCTGCATCGACTGAGCACGGAGCTTGGCGGGCCACGCATCCTGATCAAGCGTGATGACGCCACAGGACTTGCGATGGGCGGCAACAAGGCACGCCACTACGAGTTCGAACTCGCGCACCTGCTCGAACAGGGCTACGACGCCTACGTCAATATGATGGATTACCACTCCAACAATGCCCGGATGACCGCAGCGGCGTCCAACAAGTTCGGCATCAAGTACTCATGCGTTCTCCGGTACGCCGCGGGCCGTGAGATCCAGGGCAACCTGCTCGTCGACAAAGTGCTTGGTGCGGACCTGCATCTACTCGACGAAGAGCAGTCGGAGCAGTCGAAGGCCGAGGAGTACGCACGTGAACTGGGCCGAAAGCTGGAGGCTGAGGGCTACAAACCTTACGTACGGGTCGATCATGAGTTCCCGACAATTGTTGGAACTATTGGCTACCTGAACGGTGCGCTGGAACTGCTGGGACAGCTTGAAGAACTGGGCATCCACACAACCAAGATCATCGGCGTAGGTGGCCGCTCCACCGGCGGGCTAACGCTGGCGGCCAAAAATCTTGGCCTGGACTGGGACGTCACCGGCGTGATGGTCAACTACGACATGCCGATCGATTCCTACCTGTACGACGTGATCTCCGGCGCAGTTCGGGTGGCAAAACTGGCGGTCGGCTTCGAACCCGGTGACATGAATATCCTCGACCAGTACATCGGCGAAGGCTACGGGATACCCACCCAGGAAGCGCTGGACGGCATCCACCTGATGGCCAAGACCGAGGCGATCCTGACCGACCCGAACTACACGGGCACCGTCATGGCGGCGCTTATAGACCAGATCAAGCAGGGCAACTTTACGAAGGACGACACCGTAGTCATCCTGCACACCGGCGGAATGCCAGCCCTATTCACATTCGCAGACGAACTCTGGAAGCACGAATACACGGGCGTGTAAAGACGCTACCCTCGGAAACTGTCATCCTGAACTCGATTCAGGATCCGCTTTTAGTGCGAGTACTAACGTCGTCGCGTACCGGCCCTTCGAGAACCTCAGGGCACGGCGTGAGTCAGAGACCGTGCCCTCAGTTGTGGGGGCGTATGGCGCGATACGCCAGTGGGCGGAACATCGCTCCGTCCCTTACGCGCAACTACCCGCGCCCGGCCGCCCGTTCACGCGCATCCAGTGCCCGTGCCAGCGCAGTCTCGACATCTGGTGCGGTCACGTTGATGTGCGCCATCTTCCGACCGATCCGCGCCTCTGCCTTGCCGTAGATGTGTAGCACCGACCCTCGAACTCCAAGCGCAGCGTCCCAGTCGGGCGTTCCTCCTGCGTCGGCCCATACGTCGCCCAGAAGGTTCACCATCACAACCGGACTGAGTAGTTCCGTCGATCCCAGCGGCAAGCCGGAGATCGCACGGACAAGCTGCTCGAACTGTGACGTCGCACATGCGTCCTGTGTGTAGTGGCCCGAATTGTGCGGTCGTGGTGCGATCTCGTTAACCAGCAACTCACCGTCGGTCGTAACGAACATCTCCACAGCCACCAGGCCGACCACGTCCAGCGCCTCCGCAATCCCGGAGGCCAGTTTCACAGCCGCGTCGCGAACCTCATCTGAAATTCGGGCCGGGACGATGCTTACGTCCAGAATCCCGTTCACGTGCTGATTCTCGGACGGAGGAAAGCACACAACATCGCCATCCGGCCCGCGTGCGGCAATTACAGAAATCTCCAACTCGAACGGCACGAAGGACTCAAGGATCAACGCCACACTCTGGGGTCGTAGTTCCGAGTGCGCCTCACGCATATCGACGGCCGATCGCAACACGATCTGCCCCTTGCCGTCGTACCCGGAAGTAGCGGTCTTCAACACCGCCGGTGTGCCGATACGCTCAACGGCTTTCACCATGTCCGCCATCGTGTCGACCTCAGCGTACTCAGAGACTGGAAAACCGTTCTCGACCAGTGCGCCTTTTTCGATCAACCGATGCTGCGCCACACGCAAGACGTGGCTACCCGGTCGTACGAAACCGGAACCCTCGGCCATGGCTACGGCATCGGCGTTTACATTCTCAAACTCGTACGTGACCACATCGCAATGCTTGACCAGACGCAACATCTCGTCGGCATCGGTATAAGACGCGACGATGCGATCGTTCGCCACCTGACCGGTCGGGGATTCCGGATCAGGGTCCAGGACCACCACTTTGTA